>JAGMZX010000105.1 GCA_018005585.1 Candidatus Hydrogenedentota bacterium
GAGCGAAGGGTGGCGTGTTTCGGACTTCGCCGCGCCGGGCAAGGTCCGCGTCGAGGGCGACGTGCTGTATCTGGAGAAGGGCAACGACCTGACAGGCGTGACGTGGCGCGGCCCGCTCATCCGCAAGGACTACGAGATCACGCTGGAAGCGATGCGCGTGGACGGCAGCGACTTCTTCTGCGGCTTGACCTTCCCGGTGGGCGAGGAGCCCTGCTCGCTGATTCTCGGCGGCTGGGGCGGGTCGCTGGTGGGTCTCTCGAGCATCGACTACGAGGATGCCGCGAACAATACCACGACGCGCATCATCGACTTCGAGAACGACCGTTGGTATCAGGTGCGTGTCCGCGTCTATGGCGAGAAGATAGAAGCCTGGCTCGACGAGGAGAAGCTCGTGGACCTTGTCGCCACGGGTCACAAGATCGGTATTCGCTGGGAAGTCGAACCGTCGGTTCCTTTCGGCATCGCGACGTGGCGCACCACGGGCGCGATACGCAACGTGCAGATGAAAGGACTCACGATACAGCCCTTCGATTACGAAGTGAAGCAGTAGGAGGGCCGGCGCGTCAGTCGTCTTCCGGCGAACGCCGCGTTTCCTTCCTGCGCGCCGTGAGTTTCTTCTCGGCGATCCGCCGCTCACGCGACGCGAGCGTGGGCTGCGTCGGCTTGCGCGGTTTCCGTTTCCGGCGCATAGCGGCGAGGCGCCGCTCCAATTCCATGAGCGCCAGACGCTTGTTCTGATACTGCGACCGGCCGCGTTGCGCCACGACGGTAATCCCCGTGGGCAGGTGGCGCAGGCGCACGGCCGAATCCGTGACATTCTTCTTCTGGCCGCCGGGGCCGCGGCTGCGGAAGAACGTGAAATCCAGTTCGTCTTCGGGAATAGGCATGGTGTTGTTCCAGGTCGCGACGCACGCAGGATTATCCCACAAGCCGCGGCATAGCGGTCAACGGCGCTTTGCCGCGTCGCCACTCTTGACGTCCGCCGACGGGACACAACGCCGCTCAACAGCAGTGTCACTTGTCGCGACGGCGATGTCACAATAGAATCTCCGAGCATTTTCCGCTACACTTACGCCCGTTTTGCACTAACAGAAGAGGTTTGTCTTGGGTACTTGGAAGGCGCATACCCCCGCGGTAATTCATCGCCGCGATTTCCTGCGCGCATCCCTGGCCGGCGCCCTGAGCGCCGCCCTCACCACGCGCGGCAGGGCACAACAGCAAAACGATTCGTGCCCGAATATCGTGGTCATCCTCATGGACACGGCGCGCAAAGACCATCTGTCCTGTTACGGCTACACGCGGGAGACGACACCGTTTCTGCGCAGGCTGGCGGACGAATCGCGGGTGTACACGAACGCGTACTCGACCAGCTGCTGGACCGTGCCCGCGCACGGTTCCCTTTTTACCGGGCTGTACGCGGCCTCGCACGCGGCCACATGGGAACACTACCGGCTCGACGAGCACCTCACGACGGTGGCGCAGGTATTGCGAAGCATCGACTATCGCACGATCGGCATCTGCGAAAATCCCGCGCTGCGAGCCAATCTCGGTTTTGCAAAGGGGTTCGATTCCTATTCGATACCGCGGCTGCTGCCGCGCTCCGCCGACAGCAACGCACTGCGCGAATTCGATGCGGCCGTTCGCGTCGAAGACACGCGCCCGTTCTTCATTTTCGTGAACCTCGTCGGGCCGCACGATCCGTACAACTCGGCCGGTCAGTTTGCGAACTGTTTCCTGACCGACCCTGCCTACAAGGACGCGGTCTACATCGATTTTCTGGATGTGCTGGTCAAGGGGCGACCGCTCGGGGAGCCGTGGCTCACCCACCTTGTCGAGCACTACGATGCGGAACTGCGGTATACGGACTATCTCGTGATGAAGATGGTGGAGGTGCTGCGGGCTTACCGCAAGTGGGACAACACGGCGTTTATCGTGGTCGCCGACCACGGCGAGAACCTCGGCGACCACGGCATGCTGAACCACCAGTTCTGCCTCTACGAATCCGTCGTGCGCGTGCCGCTCCTGGTCCACTTCCCGGAACTGTTTCCGGCCGGTTCGCAGGACACCAATTTCGTGCAACTGACGGACCTGTTCCCCACCGTGCTGCGATTGGCCGACCTCGACCCCGCGCGATATCCGAACCAGGGCCGGAGCCTCCTCCCCGGCGAAACGCTGCCGCAGCGGCCCGTCATCTGCGAGTATTATGAACATGCCCGGTTCCGCGCGGTGAAAACAGCCGACCGCCGCTGGCGCAACCCACGCGTGCGCCGCTTCAAGCGGCGGCTGACTTCGATCCGCTTTGAAGGCATGAAACTGATTCGCGGCAGCGACGGGCGGCAGGAGTTGTTCGACCTCGAGAACGATCCGGAAGAGACGCGCGACCTCAGCGGCATGCCGACGTTCGCCGCCGTCAAGGACGACCTCGCCTATCGCATGCAGCAGTTTCTGAAGCAATGCCGCACCGCGCAGCCACCGCCCACGGAAAAGAGCGTGCCGCTCGATGAAGAAGCGGAAGACGCGCTAAAAGCGCTGGGGTATCTGTAGCAGCCGGCGCGAACCGCCAAGACGCGAACCGTCAAGACGTTGAAACCCCGGTCTTCATTTGCTAGCCTTTTCCCACGCCGCAATCACGTCCCGCTTGTGTCGCGTGCATCAGGGCACGCGAGACCGGGAAAGACAGGGCCGGGGTCGCGGGACCATCCAGGAGTACGGAAACATGCAGGCAACACGCTTGTTTGACTTGAGCGGGAAGGTCGCGGTCGTGACCGGCGGCGGCGGAGTGCTCGGAGGCGCGATGGCGGAGGGGTTGGCAGGCGCGCACGCCACGGTCGCGGTGGCGGACCTGGTCACGGACAGCGCTGATGCCGTCGCGCGCCGCATCGGAGAGCAGGGAGGCAGAGCCAAGGCTTATCCGCTTGACGTATTCAAGCGCGAGAGCATCGAGGCATGCTGCACGGACGTCCACAACGATTTCGGCCGTGTGGACGTGCTGGTGAACGCCGTCGGCGGCAACATGAAGGGCGCGACCACCTCGCCGGAGCAGTCCTTCTTCGACCTGCCGCCGGATGCGGTAGGCAAGGTCTTCGACCTGAATTTCCTGGGCGGGTGCCTGGCGCCGTCGCAGGTCTTCGTGAAGCGCATGCTGCAGAACCCCGCGGGCGGTTCGATCATCAACATCTCGTCCATGAACGCGTTCCGCCCGTTGACCCGAATTCCCGGTTATAGCGCCGCGAAGGCGGCGGTCAGCAATTTCACGCAATGGCTTGCCGTACACCTCGCGCAGGAATACGGCGCGAACCTGCGCGTGAACGCGATCGCGCCCGGCTTCTTCCTTACCGAACAGAACCGGTTCCTGCTCACCGACAAGGAAACCGGCGAGTTGACGGCCCGCGGCAAGACGATTCTTGGGCATACGCCGATGAACCGTTTCGGCACGCCCGAAGACCTCATCGGCACGCTCGTCTGGCTCGCAAGCGACGCTTCGCGGTTCGTGACCGGCATCGTCGTGCCGGTCGACGGCGGCTTTTCCGCGTTTTCCGGCGTCTGAGAACGCCTTTCCCATTTGTGCGCCAACATTCTTGGATACGTGGAGGACCTATGAGCGACCCCGTGACTGACCTGAAACAGCGCGTGCCCCAGCACGAGTTCCTGATCGCGATCGATTCGGACGGCTGCGCCTTTGACACGATGGAAATCAAGCACAAGGAGTGTTTCATCCCGAATATCATTAAACACTGGGGACTCCAGGCGGTGTCGAAATATGCGCGCGCGGCGGGCGAGTTCGTCAACCTCTACTCGAAATGGCGCGGCGTGAACCGCTTCCCCGCCCTGACCAAGGTCTTCGACCTGCTCGCGGACTGGCCCCAGGCCATGCGGCGCGGCATCCAGCTTCCGGAAGCGCCCAACTTGCGCCGCTGGATCGAACACGAAACCAAGCTGGGCAATCCCGCGCTGACGGCCTACTGCCAGGCCCATAGCGAGGCCGACGAACCCGACATGCATCTCGCGCTGCGCTGGTCCAAGGATGTCAACAAGAGCGTCGAGGAGGTCGTGCAGGGCGGATTGCCCCCGTTCCCCTTCGTTCGTGAATGCCTGGAAAAGGCGTGCGGCCGCGCCGACATGATGGTGTGCAGCCAGACGCCGACGGAGGCGCTGGTACGAGAATGGGAAGAACAGCGCGTCGCGCAGCATGTGTTCGCCATCTGCGGCCAGGAAATCGGCACCAAGGGCCAGCACATCGAGTACGCGTCGAAAAACCGCTTCGAACCGTCCAAGATACTGATGATCGGCGACGCGAACGGCGACCTCAAGGCCGCCCGCCATAATCAAGCGCTCTTCTTTCCTATTAATCCGGGCGATGAAGATGCCTCCTGGCAACGGCTGTACGAAGAGGGTCTCGACCGGTTCTTCGCGGGAACCTATGCGGGCGCATACGAGGCGGAACTCATCGCGGAATTCGAGAAGTATCTGCCCGAGACGCCGCCGTGGAAACGGTAGACGCGCGCCACGCCCGTGTTGCCGCACCTCCACCTGCGCGCCTAGGCCGTAGCCCGGACAGCAAGCATCGAGCGTTTGGCAGCGCAGGGTATGCGCCGTTCTAATCCCCACGGCCCGCGGTCTTCTATTCTCATACCCCCCTCATTCCGGATTTCCAGGAGTACGGCTCCGCGTTACATTCAGAAACTCGTCCCCGCGCCGTGGTCCCGGCTGTTCCTCGGGCATGGACACCGCGACGGCGAGAGCCCCGTTTGGCGCGCCTGGAATCGCCGTGTTATCTTCCCTTCACGCATTGTTGCCGGAAAGCGGATCTTCCCATGAGCACGCACTACACGCGACACGCGGCGACCCTCCTTTTCGCATGTGTGGCCGCGTGTGTCACGTTTCGCGTGTTCCTGCCCGCGGTCAATCACGATTTCGTAACTCTTGACGACGACGCCTATGTCACGGAGAATCCGCACGTCGTTTCCGGTCCCACGCGGGAGAATCTCGTCTGGGCGTTCACTTCAAGCCACAGCGCCAACTGGCATCCGCTCACCTGGATTTCTCACATGATCGATTGCCGGGTCTTCGGCCTGCGCCCCGCCGGACATCATCTGACGAGCATCGTCCTGCACGCGGTCAACGCCGCCCTGGTATTCCTGTTTCTGCGCCTCGCCACCGGCTCGCTCGCCGCCGCGCTGCTCGTGGCGCTTTTGTTCGGCCTGCATCCGCTGCGCGTCGAGTCCGTCGCGTGGGTCTCCGAGCGCAAGGACGTGTTATCAGCCTTTTTCGGCCTTGCCGCGCTGGTCGCCTATGCCGCATACGCGCGGCGGCCCGGCCCCGCCCGCTACGCCACCGTTGCGCTGCTGCTGACCCTTGGGCTGCTCGCCAAACCCATGCTCGTGACTTGGCCCTGCCTGTTGCTGCTGCTCGACTACTGGCCTTTCCGGCGCTTCGAGGGTGTTCCCCCAGGCGGACTGTTCGTGAAAAGGACTGCCCGGCTCACGGCTGAGAAGGTCCCGCTTTTCGTAATAGCCGCCGCCGCAACCACCGCAACGTTTCTCGCCCAGAAGAGCGCGGGCGCAATCGTGAGCGTCGATGCCATGCCAATACCCCTGCGCATGGGCAACGCGGTCATCAGCTACGTGCAATACCTGTCCAAGACCTTCTGGCCCGCCCCGCTGGCGGTCCCCTATCCCTTCGACCCCGAGACCATCACGCTGCCCCGCGTTCTTGCCGCGACGCTCCTGCTGGCCGCCATTACCCTCGCCGCCGCGCTGCTGCGGCGCGTCCCGGCATTGTTTGCGGGCTGGCTCTGGTTCCTCGGGCTGCTCGTGCCCGTCATCGGTCTTGTGCAGGTCGGCAGCCAGGCAATGGCCGACCGCTACACGTATCTCCCTTCGATTGGCCTGGCGGTGGCCGTTGTATGGACGCTCGCGGCCGCCGCAAAATTCCGGCCCGTCTTGCAGGCCCTGCTCCTTGTGCCGGCCATCGCCGTGCTCAGCATTAGCGCGCAAACGACCCGGTGGCAGCTCGAACATTGGCGCGACAGCGAAACCCTGTTCCGTCACGCCATCGCCGTCACGGGCGACAACTCGCTCGCCCACAACAATCTCGGAAAACACCTGCTTGGCCAGTATCTGCGCGCCTTGAACACGCCCGTGGACATCAAGTCATCCGGCTCCCGTTCCATGTGTCAGCCCGCGCAGCTTGAAGAGGCGGCCGGGCATTTCCTGGCCGCCGTGCGTATCAGTCCCGGCAACCTCGAAGCGCGCAACAACCTCGCGACCGCCTGGATTATCCAGCGTCACTACAAGGAAGCCGCCCGGGAATTGGAGCACCTGCTGGCGGTCCGCGGTGACGACCCCGAACTGTGGGTCAACTACGGCGCCGCCCTGCATGGTCTGGGCGAGACGCAAGCCGCCGCCGAAGCCGCACGCCGCGCACTCGAACTCGACCCCGATTTCGACAAGGCTCGCGAACTGCTCCGCGTGGCACAGCCGCCGGAAACGGCAGCCCCGTAGAATACGTCCGGTCCGTCCGACCGGTCCGATTCGTTCTACATCAGCTTCATCACACCGCCGATGAGCACCACGGCTGTAGCCAGGCCCGCCGCAATCGCAATCCACTGCCGCGGATTGGCGCGAATCGCCGACGGCTTGTCGCGCCCGGAAACCAGCACGCTCGCCAGGAAGAACACCACCAGCGCAAGCAGGAGCTTCACGCCGAACAGCGCATGGTACAGCGGCTGCCCCGCATGACGCGGCGCCGTCACCACGAGGTAATTGTAAAACCCGCTCACGAGGAATAAGGCGATGCACGCGTGTACGGCGCGACGCCAGCGCCGCATCAGGACGGGCCGTAGCCGTTGATGCCCCTCCTGACCGTAGACTTCCGTCACCGATGGCATAAGCACGAAGCGCAGGAATATCGAACCGCCCAGCATCACAATCGCAGCCAGTATGTGCGCCCACCGCGATACCACGGCCAAGGGAGAAAGGGCCACCGCTGCCGTCCCCGCGTCCCCCTGCGCCGCGGCAAGCGCGGGAAAGCCAAGCACTATGAGTCCCAAGAACACGATTTGAATACATGGTCTTTGTGTCATGAGGTTCACCCGCAATTTCCAAATACGAACGAATTCGCGGCCGCGACTGGCCCCGCAATTCACGTTCCGCGAAACGACGCGGGACCGTGCCTCTATTCCTGACCCACGTGCCTTCAGAAAAGACAAGAGCCGAGGGACAGCCCCTCGGCTCCTTGACGCAAGATACATCGTGAGTCAGGACTAGAACAGCGAAATCAGTCCCGCAAACGCGCGTGTAACCGGGAAGTCGGTCGAATAACGCAGGAAATCCACGTGACCGTCCAGATACAGCACGTTGGAACCGCCAGGAATGTGATTGAAGTCCCCCACATCGGTACTCACGAGGTCCAGGAATACAGGCAGGGTGCTCTGTGCTTCCGACGAGGCTGCGGGGTTGTTTATGTCTGTAATGAAGAACCGCTCGATGCCCTCGCGAAAACGGTAGAGGATTCGGTCTATGCCGTCGCTGTTCGTATACTCGATATCCTCGTCATACTTGTTGACCAGCGGCCCGGCCGTAACTTGACTGATGATCACGCCGGACAGCTTCGCAAGGAAACCGCCATCAATGTACGAGGTAACGTTTGTCGCCGTGATCGCCGTATCATTCGGCTCCATGCCCGAACGAAGATAATCCTGCCCCGGACGCCCGTTCAGCGCCCAAGCGAGATACAGATACGACTCCGCCGTGAACGCGCACGGGTCCAGTTTCGAATCCTGGATATCCTGGTCGTAATACCAGCGGCCTTCAACGTTCACATTGCTCGCCGCGCTCGAATCCGATGGGCACATCAGAATGTTCCAGTCATTCAGGTATTCCGGATAGACAGACATGCCGTCCATGACGAATTCCGCGTCGCCCGTACCAAGCGGATAAGGATTGGCCGACGGGTTCGTGTAGTTGCACGGTATCGACTGAGCATAGTCTATCGTGGCGGGAAACTGGATATTGTGAGAAATGCGATACCCCATCGACGGGAACCGTTCGCCTGGGTCCTCGTTCGAATACATCTTGCAGACCAACCCGAGTTCCTTCAGGTTGTTCTGACACGAGGAACGGCGCGCCGACTCGCGCGCCCGCGCAAGCGCGGGAAGCAGGATCGCCGCCAGGATGCCGATGATCGCGATTACAACCAGCAGTTCAATGAGTGTAAAACCTTGCTTTTTCACGTTCGTCTCCTCCTCTCTGTATGAGTTCGCTTGTTATGTTGTGTTCCCCCGGACAGAACAGCTATTAAACAGCTCGCTATCACATCCGTATCGTGTGTTGGCCATGCCCTCCTCTTGCCTATGGGCAGGCCGGCCGGGGCCACCGTGCCATGCCGCTTCCGTTTGCGCCACGTCCACCCGAGACAACCGGATTCGCGATGCCAGGCCCCGAACTGCTGCTTACCACCGCAGACGTCATTCTACCCCCGAATCCTGGTTGTGTCAACAAAATTTCACATCAAAATAAGTATTCTATGATAACCTTTCTACTTAAATTAATAAAAACAATTTTGAAAAGAGTATTTTTCATATATCATAGCCTATAATAATGCGTAATTCTTTTGGTTCGTAGGATCCTACTATGTATTCTAATATTTTCAATTTCTATGTGCATTCTGTAACTTTCCAGGTGTGATTCCGCCCCCAGCCTGGAAATAAATTACCCTGTCTGCGCCTCGAAACCAGCGCCAGCAATGTCTGGTCCAAACATAAGCAGAGTCTCACGTCAGAAACCGTGAGACGCGGTATTGGCGTGCATCAATTATCAGAAGGAGAATCTGTAATGAAGCGTGTATTCGTTGTGGCAGGCATACTTTCCGCTATAGTCCTGACCGGCGCGGCCGCCGCACAGGACAACGCCGTGGTCCAGAAGGCGCTTGCATTGGGCCTGGCCGAGGAACTTGGCCTCGATGCGGGCGAGACGGTCGCGTTTTACAGCGCGTTCAATGCGTATGCCGCCCAAGCTGCGACGCTCGAAGCCGGGCGCGCCCAAGCCGCCGGCTTGGATGCGCTCGTCGCTATCGACAAGCAGCTCCTGGACCTGCGCGTGAAGGCCGCCGAGGAGATGAGCACGGGTCTGGCCGCCGACCAGAAGGTGAAGGTTTACTCGTTCCTGGCACAGGCGCCGGAACTGGCCCGCGCCGCCGTCTCCGGCGCGCCGTGCGCCGCGGCCGCACCCCCGACGTGCCCGTCTGCCGCAGCCGCTTCCGCGGAACAGCCTGCTGCGGCTGCAAGCCCGGAAGACCAGGTCAAGGCCACCGTCGCGGCGATGAAGAAGGCCCTCGAAGGCCTGGACCTCGACGCGCTGATGGAGACCTTCTCGGAAGACTTCCATCACCCCGAGGTAGGCGGCAAGGAAGAAGCCAAGTACATGCTGCAAATGGGCATTGACATGGGTTACGCCGATGACGGCGAAGTGTACACGGACGATATGGAAATCGAGGTCGACGGCAACGAAGCTACGGTCTACCCCGTCGAATTGAGTTCGCCCGCCGGCTCCGTTTCCGTGGAACTCGTGCTCGCCCAGGAAGGCGGCAAGTGGCTGATCACCACGGTCAATCCTGACGGTCTGTAAGCCAAAGACCCCAGCTGCTACTCCGCAAATCCCGCGCCGCAACCCCGGCGCGGGATTTGTGTCTTGCGGGCAGGGCATCCGCTGGATTGGCGCACTACTCTCGGATTACGTATTTTGGAGGGTATTTGCGCCGCCTGTTTTGCGTTTGAAAATCACTTAGGGCATACTAATGCGCGCGATGGGTTGGTCGGGCGCCGCGGTCTGCCGTACGTGACCGCAGCCGGGTACGCGGCCGCGGATGGGAGGAAGACTCCCGTCATGCGTCAGCGGTGGAGGCTCGCATGATACTGCAAACAACACGCTTTGGCGAGGTCCGCGTCGAGCCCGACGCTATCATTACCTTCGCGCAACCTATCATCGGCTTTGCGTTGCAGCGCCACTTTGTCTTGCTTCCCGGCCCGAAGGATGGGCCACTCAAGTGGCTTCAGTCATTGGACTCGCCCGAATTGGCTTTTCTCGTGCTGGACCCGCGGGTCATTGTGCCGGACTACAAGATATCCCTCAGCCCTCCGGAACTGGCCGAACTCGAGGCAGCCAGTGTCGAGGAATTGGACATCTACACGCTGCTGGTGGTTCCGGACGACCCGTCGCAGGTGCGCACGAACCTGCGCGCCCCGGTCCTCGTCAACCCCAAACGCCGTCTGGCGCGACAAACCGTGCTGGACCGCGGCGATTACCCGATTCAGTTCTTCCTTGCGCAGGCGAAACAAGGGACGGAAGCCCGGGAGAAGAGCCATGCTCGTGCTGACGCGTAAGGAAAACGAGAGCATCATGATCGGCAACGATGTCGAGATCAAGGTCCTCGACCTGAAGGACAACCAGGTCAAACTGGGCATCGTGGCGCCGCGTTCGCTCGCCGTGCACCGGCGCGAGGTCTATCTCGCCATCCAGGCGGAGAACGCGCAGGCGGCCAGTGCGCCCCACATAGATGCCGTCTCGGGGCTCATCCCGTAGCAGGCGCAGGAGTCTTCACATGGACGTGATCGTGGATGGAGAACGCAATTTCAGCTTCACCGGAGAACCGGAAGACGGGCTTAGCGCGGTTATTGCGGTTGAAGCGTGGCTGCGCGAACGGGGCCGCGCTCTGCTCAGCGTACAGGTGGACGGCAAAGCCATGCAGCCCGACACGCTTGTTGCTCACCTTGAGGGAAAACCGCTCCGCGCTCTAAAAACGCTTGAGGTCTGCTCCGCGCCTTTCACCGAACTCGTCGACCGCTGTCTTGAAGAACTGGCCGGCGCGCTGCCGAACTTGCCCGAAGCGTGCCAGCACCTCGCGGAAGTGTTTCACGGCGAGAGCCCGGACGACGGGTTCGAGCCCTTTGAAGAACTCGCGGCCATTTGGGGTCATATCAAGACACGCGAACTGCTCATCGCGAGCGCGTTGCGGCTCGACCTGGACGCCTTGTCGGTCGACGGCGCGTCGCTCAAGTCGCTCCACGACGACCTCAACGCCCAGTTGCAGGAGGCCGCGGAAGCTCTCAAGAACGGCGACTGCATTCTGTTGGGCGACCTGCTCGAGTATGAACTGGCGCCGCGCGCTGAGCGCGAAGAGCGCATCGTCGGGCTGCTCCGCGAGTCGCGCTCCGCGCGCGACTGATATGAATGCGCCTCGCGTCCTGACCTTCAACTTTCATGAACCCTATCTCTGCCTGATGGCCAAGACCGGGCTCACGCTGCATGTCGGCCAGTATGAGGGCGGCGTGCTCGCGCGCCCCTGGTTCACCCACTACCGGCCCGTGCCCTCCAATATCGTGCTGGCGCCGGAGCGCGAATGGCGCGCCGGCCTCATGACCGGCCGCTACGACGTCGTCATCGCCCATAACGAGAACAACGCCCTCGACGTGCTCAAGGCGCCCGCACGCAAGCTGCTCGTCTGCCACAACCGCCGCACCTTCCTCGCCACAACGGCAAAGACGGAGCGCGGCAATCCCGTCGAATCGTTTCGCGACCTCATCGCCTGTCTGCGCGAGACCTTCGAATTCATCTTCATTTCGGAATCCAAGCGCGACGACTACGGCGTTCCCGGGCGGGTCATCCTGCCCGGCGTCGACCTCGACGAGTATGGCGGCTACACGGGCGACGACGCCCGCGTGCTTCGCGCCGGCAACATGATGCGCGAACGCGATCTCATGTTCGACGTCGCCTTTCAGGAAAAGGTTGTGGCGGGTCTGCCCAACCTCGTCGTCGGCGAGAATCCCGGGATAACCGGCTCCAGACCGGCGCAGTCTTTCGAGGAACTGCGCGACCGCTACCGGCGGCTCCGGTGCCTGCTGCACGTCACACGGGAAGCCTACGAAGACGGGTATAACCTCGTCATGCTCGAAGCCATGGCCACGGGCATGCCCGTCGTCGCGCTTGCCAACCCCACGTCGCCGCTTACGGATGGCGTGGATGGCTTTGTTTCCTGCGAGCCCGACGTGTTGCGCGGCCGCGTCGAATCGCTCCTGCGCGACCAGGCCCTCGCTCGTGAAATCGGCGCGCGCGGCCGCGAAACCGTCGCGCGCAAGTTTCCGGTCACGGCGTTCGTCGAGAGCTGGCGCGCGGCCATTCTTGAGGCCGCGGACCATTCCACGCAGCGGTTCGGGGGCATTCCGGCGCCGCGCACTCCGGCGCGGCCGCTCAACATTCTCCTGCACTACATGGCATCACCCATCACGACGGGCCGCTACTTCGAGGAAGCGTTGCGCGCGCAACATCAGGTGCTCACCGCGGGCTTCCGCGTACCCGAAGACGTGCTGGCCCACTGGGGTTTCCCAATGCCTGCGCCGCCGTATCCGCCGCACCTTATCGATTTGCCGCTCGGCGCGGCGTGGCAGGACATCGCCGCAGCGCTGCCGCCCGGCTTCGAGCCCGGCCTGTATTTCTGGATTGATTCCGGCCCAAAGGAGGTTCCCGCGGGCATCGAGTCACTGGACGTGCCGAAAGTGGCGTATCTGATCGATTCCCATGTCGCGCCCGAACTGCGACTTGAAATGGCCCGCCACTTCGATTGTGTCTTCCTCGCCCAGCGCGCTCAGATCGACGCGTTCCGCGACGCGGGCATTCGTCACGTCTATTGGTCGCCCCTCGCGTGCAGCCCAGCATTGCACCAGGTTCCGCCGCGCAAGCGCACGCTCGATTTCGCCTATGTCGGCAGCTTCAGCACGGAAGAAGACGCGCGGCGCGCGCGCCTGCTTGAATCCGCGCGCGCGCGCTTTCCCCGCTCCTTCGTTGGCAAGGCCTGGCCCGCCGACATGGCCCGGATCTACAGCGGCGCGAAGATCGTCGTCAACGCGTGCGTCCATCGCGACGTCAACATGCGCGTATTCGAAGCCATGGCCTCCGGCGCCCTGCTCATCACCGACGAAGCCGACGGACTCGAGGACCTCTTCGAGGACGGGAAACACTTCGTCCTCTACTCCAACGACGCGGAACTGCCGGACCTCATCGCCTATTATCTGGATCACGAAGCGGAGCGCTCGCAAATCGGGGAAGCCGGGCGTCAACGCGTCCTGCAGGAGCACACGTATGCGCAGCGCGCCGCGGAAATTCTCGAAACCACGCGCACGTTCGCGGGCGTGAGCGGCCGCGGCGGCGCCGCATCCTCGGAAGTGGGCGCATACTACGAGTGCCCGCGGCCGGAACTGCTCCCGTTCATCCCGCTGCAGGCGCGGCGCGTCCTGGACGTCGGCTGCGGCGCGGGCGCGTTCGGCTGGCTGCTCAAGCGGCAGCGCCGCAACGTGGAAGTGACCGGACTCGAGATTGTCGAGCGGGCCGCGGCACAGGCGCGGCGCGTCCTGGACCACGTGCTCACCGGCAGTATCGAGACCATGGACCTTCCCTTCCCGGACGGGCATTTCGACTGCATCGTTTGCGCGGACGTGCTCGAGCATCTCGTGGAGCCGGCGCAGGCAATCAGGAAACTCGCGCGCGTGCTCGCCCCCGACGGACTCATCGTCATCAGCATCCCGAACGTCCGGTACCACGCGGTGCTGGAGAGCCTCTCCCTTGGACGCTGGCAGTACACGGACCGGGGCATTCTCGACCGCACGCACCTGCGCTTTTTCACGCGTCCGGAGCTCGAGGCGCTTATCCGCGACGCGGGATTGGACCTCTGCGAACTGGCGCCCCTTTCCACGGCGAACGAGGACGCGGCGCCACGCCGGGAAGACGGATCGGTGCGCCTTGGCAAGATCACAATCGCGGGTGTAGACGATGCGGACTACACCGCGCTGCGCGTATATCAATACCGGGTGCTGGCGGGCCATCCCGGCGCGGACCGGCTGGCCTGTGCGCGGCTCGCGCTCGAAAACGGCCATGCGGAGGCCGCCGTTACGCTTGCCCTGCACGCGGTGGGCGTGGATGAATGCGAACGCCGCCGCATCGCCGCGAAGGCGCACGTCCGTCTCGGTCAGCTGAGACAGGCCGAGACGCTGCTGCGCGAGGCACTGGCTCTGCGTCCCGAAAGCGACGAAGTGCAAAGCGAACTGGGCACCCTGCTTCTGGGCATGAACCGCGTCGACGCCGCACGCCCCCTGCTCGAACGGGCCGTAGCCGCGAACCCCGAAAACGGCCGCGCGCTCGGCGCGCTCGGTCTCGTCAACGTCGCGGAACATCGGGCGGAATCCGCCTATGAATATCTCAAGAAGGCGCTCGAAACCGGCTATGAGCATCTTCCCCTGTTCAAGCATTTCATGCCTCTGGCCGAAGATCTCGACCGGGTCGAAGACGCGCTGCCCGTGCTGGAACGCTTCGCCGATTTCTACTCCGGCAATAGCGAATTGGCCTGTGCCTGCGCCGCGTGGCGGCTGCGGGCAGGCGATGCCGCCGGCGCGCGGGACCGCTTGGAGACCTTGCTCCTGTTCGAGCCGGAAAACCCGCGCGCGCAGGAGCTGTTGCGGCAAATCGAAAACCTGGGGAGCGACTGAGCATGCGGCCCAGCGATGCATGGCGCACGGAACTGCGCGGCCAACCCGCCCGCGATGACGTCCAGATACTGGACTCCCGCACGGGCAAGCCCACGCTAAAGGCAGGCGCGGTGTTGCTGCACAGCCGCTACGACCCCGAGCGCGAAGCCGCGCAACTCGTCACATCCGCGGGTCTCGATTCCGCCCGCCCCGTGCTCGTCGTGGGACTCGGCCTGGGCTATCATGTCCTGGAATTGTTGCGCCGAGGGCTGGACACGTCCGTCGTCGAACCAGACGCGACCCTGGCCCGATGCGCGCTCGAAGGCCCGGCGGCGAACGCCGAGTTCCTGTTGGGCGTCGGCGATATCGAAGCCATCGCGGAGTCCGGCGCGTTTCAGAACCTCGCGCGGCGGATGCCACAAGTCCTCGTCCACCCGCCCACGGCGCGCCTGCATCCGCGTTACGTCGACGCCGTACGCGCCGCCCTTGCGCGGTGCGCCTTCGCAGGCGTACGGCTCAGCGTAGCGGTCGTCGGCCCGATGTACGGCGGGTCATTGCCCATTACCCAGTATCTCGCCGATGCGTTCCGCGCGCTGGGACACCGCACGCTGCAGGTGGACAACGCCGCAGGCTGGCCGGTTTACGAGTTGATCACACAAAGCGTCGGGCACGGCCGCGCCAAGGCGCAACTGGGCCAGATGGTCACGAACCTGCTCGGCGAATGGACCTACGCGCGCGTCGCCGAGTTCAACCCTGAAATCTGCATCGTGCTCGCACAGGCGCCCGTCGGCCCGAGTTTCCCGGCGCGGCTCGCGGAGTCCGGCACGGTCTCCGCATTCTGGTTTGTGGAGAACTGGCGGCATATGCCCTATTGGAGGCAGGTCGCGCGTGAATACGATTACTTCTTTCACATCCAGCCCGGCGCCTTCGACCGCGAACTCGACGCGATCGGGTGCAGGCATCACGCTTTCGTGCAGACGGGTTGCGACCCGGCGGTACACCGGCCCGTGGAACTTGCGCCGGAGGAGCGCGACGAGTACTCGTGCGATATTTCCTTCGCCGGGGCCGGCTATTACAACCGCAACCGCTTTTTCCGCGGCCTGACGGACTACAAGTTCAAGATCTGGGGCGTCAACTGGACTCCACGCGAACTGGCGCGCCTCGTGCAGCGCCCCGAGCAGCGGTTCACGTCCGAAGAATTCATGAAGATCGTAGCGGGGTCCAGAATCAGTTTGAACCTCCATTCCAGCAACCGTTCCGAGGGCGTGGACCCCGGCTGCGACGCGATCAACCCGCGCGTCTTCGAGATCGCCGCGGCGGGCGGCTTCCAACTCTGCGACCCGTGCATCGGACTTGAAAGTCACTTCGATTTCAATACGGAATTGCCGGTCTTTACCTCGCTGTCCGAATTGCGCCGCAAGATTGATTACTTTCTCGCCCATCCCGCCGAGCGCGAGCAGGTCGCGCAACGCGCGCGCGACCGGGCGCTCCGCGATCACACCTATGAACGCCGCGCACAGCAGATGCTTGACCTGATCCTGGAACAGCACGGCCCGCGACTGCTCAAACGCGGCATCCGCGTGCAGCGTTCCGTCGCGGAGGTGCTCGAACGCGCCGGTTCCGGCGGCGAACTGGAACAGTATCTCGCGCTGTGGCCGAAAGAGGCCCTGTTCACGTACGACACGCTGCTCGACGTGCAGCAGCGGCGCACCGGCGAAGACCTTTACGCTGCGCGCGTCTTCGCGTATTTGCGCGAAGTGCGCGATTTCGCCGAAGCGCTGTTGAAGGAACGGCGCTGATGCGTATCCTCGTGCTTCAGACAACGCGCATGGGCGATGTGCTCCAGACCTCGCCGCTGATCCGCGGCATCCGCGAACAGTATCCGGACGCGCACATCGCCGTGCTCGTGCGCCGCATGGGTCGCGCCGTGGCGGAGCGCCACCCGGACGTGAATGAAATCATCGAGTACGAAGAGGACGAGCTCTTTCTCGACCTGCGCGCCAACGACTCCGACCGGCTCCTGCATGCCTATGAACTTGCCGACCAGAAGATCAAGGCGTTGCGCGAGGCGCGCTTCGATCTCGCCTACAACGTCACGCACAGCATCGCGTCGGCCATGCTGCTGCGGCTGGCCGGAATACCCCGGGTCATCGGCGCGCACCTCAGCGGCGACGGGCAATTCGTCTTGCGCGGCGCGTGGACGGCCTACTTCTTCACCAGCGTCTTCCACCGCGAATACAACGACCTGAATCTCTGCGACATCACGCGGCACTTCGAGCCTGGTTCGGGCCGCGCGGCCGCGCCCCGCCTGGTCTTTGACCTGCGCGACGAAGACCGCGCCGCCGTCGACGCTCTGTTCGAGCGCCATGGCATACCGCGCGATGCGTTTCTCGTGTGCATGCAGCTCGGCGCGAGCGAAGAGAACAAGCGCTGGAACGAAGCCCATTTCGCGCGGCTCGCGCGGATGCTGCGCGACCGGCGCCAGGCGGTCGTGCTGCTCGTGGGCATTGCCGCCGAGGCCCCCCTCGGCGAAGCGTTCGACCAGCGCGCGCCCGGCCTTGCCATCCCCCTCTTTGGCCAGACAACCGTGCCGCAGCTGGCCGCGCTGCTCGAACGCGCGCGCGTCCTGATCACCAACGACACGGGCACCATGCATGTCGCGGCCGCGGTGGGCTGCCCGGTCGCGCTGGTCTCCGTCGGCCATGTGCACTATCGCGAAACAGGCCCCTACGGGCCGGGCCATTGCGCCGTCGAATGGCGCCGCGACCACCTCGGCGCCGGCAACGAGGTGCCTGGCGGCATCAAGGAACGCGCGCTGGTCCAGCCGGAGCACGTGCTGGAAGCCGTGGAATCCGTCCTTCGGTTTCGCGAGACCGGGCACGCCGCATTCGTTGAAGACCGGCCAGAACTCGCACCCGTCGACCTCTATCTGACCCGGTTCGCGCCGGATGGGTGCCTCGAATATTATCCGTTGCTCCGCCGCGCAATGACGCAGCGCGATTTCACTCGCAGCGCATACCGTTTCATGTGGCTCGACCATCTCGCAGGCAAGAGAAAGCCGCACGCGGAAGAGGAGAGCTTTCGCGAACTCCTGCGTTGTTACGACGGCCCCGATTCCGCCACGGTCCGCGCATGGGCTAAGGAACTGGACGTGGATTTCGACGGCCTCGCGTCGCTGGCCCGCCGCGGCGTGGCCGCGACGGAGCGCCTGCTCGACCATCTGCGCGGCGGCGGGTCCATGGCGAAAGCGAAGCAGATGGTCGCGGAACTCATGGGTCTCGACGAGGAAATGCGCATCTACAGCGAATTGCGCCCGCCCTGCCGCCCGCTCATCGGGATCGCCCGCTACGAGCGCGACAACCTCGAAGGCGCGGACCCGCTCGTGCTCGCCCGCTCGACTCTTGACATCTACCGCGCCTGTTTCACGCGCGCGCGGCTCATGCGCCAGAAGTGCCGGCGCATCGCGGAATCCTGCGCGGAATGCCGCGGCAATTGAACCAGCAGGATGTCCTCTGTTCCAAACTTGCTGGAATTGAAGACCATACCGCGGCTGTCGGGGGTGAACGAGCCGTGCGGGTGGGTTTCGAAATCCCTGCCCTTGTGCCCCTGCGTCAACAGACGCTTCTCATGCGTCCCCGCGGCGGCCAGCCAGATATTGCGGTCGAAGTCATCGCCCATAATCCAGCGCTTGTCCGGGCTGCCGTGCGTGTGCCACGCGGCATATTGCACGACGGTGGCGGCCTTTCCATCGAGGTCCGCCAGAAAGACACCGTGCGCCTGATTGCGGTGTTCGTCGTCGTATGGCCAGACCGTGAACAGGACTTGCCCGCCGCCCCACCAGACTTCGTGCGTTACCCACTCGCGGCTTGTCGACACATAGAACGGCCTGTATGTCCTCTTTGAAACGTCCAGCAACCACGTCCGCTGCTCCGCGAAACCGCCGGTCTCGTGGCAGAACAGCACAAGCCCCGAACGCTCCGGATTGGCCTGCACATGCCCAACCTGGAAGCCGGTTTCGCACAGGATGTCCCACGCGCCTGTCTTCAAGTCCAGCCCGATGATGCCCCACTTCTTGTCGGCCTCGAACAGCGCCCCCGTGTAGAGCGCCGCCTCGTTTGCGTCGACGGACAACATGCCAAGCGTGCTCTGGGCCGCGCCCGGAAGCGCGGCGATGCGCCGGGGTTCGGCATTTCCAGTAAGCAACGCCTGCACCTGCGCGGTGAACACGTCGCGTCCGTCCAGCCAGAACACATCCGCGCCGCGGTGCGTCAGTGTGAAATCGCCGCCTTTCGCTTCAGGCAGCAGCGGATGGACTTCGCCCGTGCGCATGTCGAGACCGTGCGGCGCCATGTTCCCAGAAGTCCGGTCCGACTTGAACACAAGAATGTCCCTGTTGGGCGTCCACATCGGGTGCGTCTGGTAGATGATATCGTCGCGCTGCGGCCCGGGAGTGAGCCGGTATACGCGCGCGCCGGTCTGCTCATCCTCGTAGTGTTCAAAGCGATCCAGATGGTTCCGTTCAGCGGCGGCGGCCCGCGTCCGACCCGCCGCTGCAGTCACCGCGCCGCTCGCCGCGCATGCGCCCAGAAACCGCCGGCGCGACCACAGGATTCTCTTTTGCATGAACTGTTCCTCTCTCGCGCTGCAATCAGAGCATCAATTCACCCGCCGCGGCCACCGCCGTGTTCGGGACCACCGCACGCTCCAATGCCTCGCCGCTGAGACCCGCGGCGTGTCCCGCCACACCCGCATACCCGGAAGAAGCCAGACACGCGCGCGCGCTTTCCGACACAGCCTCCTCGTCTTGCGCCCGGCACAACGCAAGCACAGACCCGGCGATGCCCGCCCCCGTCAACGACGCGCCGAGCGCGCCGCCGGCGAGCGCCGCGTCCACCAGCGCATCCAGCGCCGGGCTCGACGCCCCGTAATCGCCCGGGCATTCCGCGAGCGGCGTCCCGGCCCGCACATAACCGTCCAGCATCACATCTGTCACATCGCGCGAGAACGGCTCGCCCTCGCGCGTGACCACGCGGTCGCCGTTGTGGCCCAAAGACATCAGCCGCCCCGCGCCCTCGTAGTCGCGGCGCTCCAGGAGACCGTAAAACCGCCGCGCCCGTTCCGATTCGGCAAGCGCGAACAGGAGCGGCCCGCGCAAGGGAACCGCACGAGGCCTGTTCGCCTCGTCGAGACCGCCGAAATAGCGCGTGAACGCCTCCTCGAACGCGGGCAATTCGTACCGGGCACGCAACGTCTCCAGGCCCATTTCCCGCGGAATCCTCCGCAGGAGCTCATAGACCGCCGCATCGCCGCCCAGCGTTTCGGGCGTAATGCGCGAAAGCCGGTCCAGGCTGTTCACAAACGCAACGTCCCGGTTCCGGCGCTTCAATTCCTGCCGGAAGATCTCGAGCGCCTGCGAATAGGCGAAACGGTTGCGCGTATACGCCGCCAGCGCGGCCCCGCTCAGACTGCGTTGCGTATGCGAATGGATCACAAGCACGCGCAAGTCTTCGGGAAACGTCAAGCGCGCCACATCCTTCAAGTCAAGGTCGTCGGGGTACAACGCCGCGTGTACCAGCGCGTTCAGGCCGCCAAGGATCATCGCGCCCTGATCGCTCGTGCCCGTGCGCGCGCCGGTGTACCATTCCGCGTCCTGCACGGCCAGAATCAGCGCCCCCGGCGCGAGATTCAGGCCATTCGCGCCCAGCATGGCGAGCAGCACGCTCGCCGCAAGCGCATGCGACGAACTCAACGCGGCCCCGCGCGGAATGTCGCTGCCGATTGTTGCGCACAGGCCGCACAGGGGCTCGTTGCCCGCTTCATATTGCGCGCGCAGTACCGCGCCGCGCAGGTAGTTCTCCCAAGAACCTTTCCGTGCCGCCACAGCGGCCTGCGTCTCGGGGTGCGTGATGTACGAGCGCCAGGGAAGGCCCCAGCCCTTGCCATGCAGTTCCGGCAGAATCGAGAATTGCGCTTCGGCAAAACCCGGCTCGATGTTCGTGAACGCGCACGAACCCTCGGGCGTCGGAGCGGCGACGGCAACGGTCTCGCGCTGGTGCGTCATGAGGTTCAGATAGCCGCCGTGCGTGTCGATGTGCATGCCGCGCAGGTTGATCCGCGCGGGACACCGAAACACGCGCACGGGACTGTCGCCGAACCGCGCCACGAAGCCCTGCAACGTGCGCACAATAAGCGCGGCGCGCTCTTCGTACAGAAAGGCGTCGCCACCATACGTCTGCTCCAGTGCGCGGCGCACTTCGGCGTCCGGGTTCGCCAGACGGCGCAGCCACATGCTCGCACACTGCCACTTCCCTTGCCTCACGTTCTCTTCACCTCTTCCCGGCGCGGGGTCATTCCAGGTAGCCCAGCGCTTCCAGGCGTTCCAG
>JAGMZX010000106.1:0-13577 GCA_018005585.1 Candidatus Hydrogenedentota bacterium
GCCGGCGCCCTCTTACGCCCCATCGGTTTGGTGCTGCAAGAGAAACCGTTCCAGCGTATCCGCGAATTCCTCGCGCATCATCGCGTTCATGTGCGTTGCCCCGTCGATCACGACCACCTCGATACCTGGTATGGCGTCGCGCAGGTTTTCCACGCCGGCCTTCAGCGGGTCGCGGGAGCCGACGATGCTCAGCATCGGCACGCGGATGCCGCGCACTTCCTCCTCCGTCACTATCAGGTCCGGACTGCTCCGCAGCACAGCAGCAAGCGCCTTGCCGTCGTTCAAGAACCGGGTAAGCAGTCTGATGGTCCAGGTATGAATGAACCCGGGTTTGTCCCGGTCTTTGCCGAAATCACCGCTGGGCGGCTTGATTCCCCGCCCTTCTTCGAGCATCCGCGCCAGTTCCGGCGCGCGCGACAGGAACGCGTTGTTCTCGGGGCGTTCCCAGCCCGCGCCCAGGGGACACGCCGTGATCAGACGGTCCGCGTGCATCGCCGCGAACTTTACGGTCAGGAACCCGCCCAACGAGTAGCCGGCGACGTGCGCCTTTTCGATGCCGAGATGGTCCATCAGGCGCACCACGTCCTCAACCATCTCGCGCCCGTATTGTTCCGGTTCATGCGGCTTGCCGCTGCGCCCGTGGCCGCGCAGGTCCGGCACGATCACGCGGAACTTCCGTGACAAGCGCTCTGTAATGCCGGGCCTGCGCCAGTTGAAATCGCCCTGCACCGCGAACCCGTGAATCAGGATTACGGGCTCGCCCCGGCCCTGTTCCGTGTAGAAGATGCGAACGCCGTTCGACTCGAAGTACTGCCCGCTTGAGCGCGCCAGGAAGAGGTAATAAAAGACGCCCCCCGCGCCGAGAAGCGCGACAAGCGCCACGGCCAAGACAATGAATGCCGCCTTCCTCATGGCGGAGCCTCCCCGTCCTCACCAGGGCCGCCGCGCTCGCGCAGCGGCCGTCAGGTCGCATGAAGCTGCATTTGGATCTCGTTCTTGAATCGACCGCAAAGCATCGCGGTAGCGTGGTCCTTCTCCGGCAAATACACGACCCGCGCGGATGTCATCACCCCGTCGAGGTTTTCGACCGCGTCCTTGAGCGGGTCGCTGCCGCCTACGATCACCAGCGCGGGGACTCGGTTGGCGCGCAGTGCTTCCTCGGTTACGTGCAGGTCGGGCATCGATGTGACCAGTGCCTGCATGGCTTGCATGTCGTTCAGCCAAGCCATGGCCGCATCGATAAGCCACACCTTTGCCGCGCTCGGGTCCTTGGCCGGCTCCAGCGCGCGCACGAGTGGGTCGAAAGTGCCGTTATGTTCCAGCGAATCGGCCAGCGCGGTGAGAATCGACATCTTCGGCGTGGTCAGTTCATACCAGCCCGCGCCCCCTACGACCGCGGTCCGCAACCGGTCCGGATACATCGTGAGCAACTTCAGCGTGATGAAGCCGCCCAGCGAATACCCGACGACGTGCGTCTTCGCGATGGCGAGGTGATCCATGAGCCGCACCACGTCTTCGACCAGCTCCGTCCCATAGCTTGAGGCATTGTGCGGGTGGTCGCTCAGGCCATGGCCGCGCAGGTCGATGGTGATGACCCGGCAGGTCTTCCGCAGGTGGCGCGTCACGCCCGGCCAGCGCCAGTTTATGTCCCCGTTCACGCCCAGCCCGTGAATCAGGATTAGCGGTTCGCCGGACCCTTCGTCCGTGAAGTGAATACGCACGCCGTTGGAACGGAACCATTGGCCGCGCACGCGCCGCGTAGACACGTATATCAGGACAAGAACGCCCAGAAACACGCCGATACCTGCCAAGGCGGCAACCGGCAGCCACAAGGCGAGCAGCCCGAAAAGGGCCAGCAGCAGCAGCACAACACCCGCCATTACGAATCCCAGCCTGTACTTCATGGCTGATATCTCTCCCTTCGGGATGAGTCGCGCCCGAACCGCTGCCTCCCTGAAAAGCAGCGTGTCATCTTACTTCCCGAGACCTTCCGAAAACAAAGGCGTGGCGCGGACAAGAAGCCGGTATGCATAGACGTTTGAAAGAGAATGGGGCGCGAAGCCCCGGGCCACTCATGCAACCGGCCAGCGCGGTTGTGATAAGCTCCAGCAGGGTGCTCCGCGAGAAAGGTTCATGACGTCAACCACACAAGAGAACGTTTCTGACCGCTGGGATGGCGTGCGCGAGGTCATGGGCATGTCCTGGCCCATCATTCTCGGCTCGCTGTCTTACACGTTCATGGAATTCACGGACCGCATCATGGTCGCGCAACTCGGCACGGGCGCAATCGCGGCCGTCGGCAGCGCGGGCGTGTGGTCGTTTCTTCTGAGCACCGTGTTTCTTGGTGTTGTCGGCTGCGTCAGCACGTTCGTTGCGCAGAGCATCGGCCGCGGGAGCGCGGGCGACGCAGGCAGCTACGCCTGGCAAGGCTTGTATATCGGTCTTGGCGCCGGTGTGCTCACGCTGGCGCTCTGGCCGGTGGCCGGCTGGCTGTTCGGTCTCATGGCGCACTCGCCCGAGGTCACGGCGCTCGAAAAAGGCTACTTCCGGGTCCGGCTCGCCGGCTACGTGCCCATGACATGGTCAAGCGCACTGGTCGCATTCTTCACCGCCATCGGCCGGCCCAAAGTGACCATGTACATCGCGATTATCGCCAACGGCTGCAACGTCGTAATGAACTATTTTCTGATCTACGGGCACGGCGGGTTTCCCAGGCTCGGCGTGAACGGGGCCGCGCTCGCCACGGTCCTTTCCCAGTGGTTGCATGCGGCACTGCTGATCGCGCTCTTCCTGCGGCCCGCGCTGGACGCCGCCTACAACACCCGGCACGGCAGCGCCTTTCATGCGCAGCGCGCCCGCGAACTATTGCGCATCGGGCTTCCGTCCGGCCTCACCTTCCTCATGGACGTGGCCACGTGGGGCGTCTTCGTCAGTTTCATCGTCGGCCGCTTCGGCGACGTGCCGCTCGCGGCGAACAACATCGCGGTCAGTTTCATGAGCGTGTCGTTCATGCCCGCCGTCGCGGTCAACCAGGCGATCACGCCCATCGTCGGCCGCTGGATTGGCCTGGGCGACATTCCGGCGGCCATCGCGCGCACGTATACCGCACTGCGCATTTGCATCGGCTATATGGTTTTCATGGGGGTGGTTTTCGCCGTTTCCGGCGGCGTGTTGATCCGGCTTGTGTTCAGCGGCGACCCCGACGTGGCCAGCCTCGGCCATCGTCTGCTTGTTCTCGCGGCCATCTTCCAGGCGTTTGACGCGACCAACATCGTCTGCATGGGGGCCTTGCGCGGAGCGGGCGACACCCGCTGGGTGATGTGGATGACCTTCCTGGCGGCCTATGTATTCTTCCTGCCCTTGGCCGGGGCCATCGCGTTTCTGCTGCAGGGCGGCGCGTACGGCGCCTGGATCGGGGCCACCATCTACACGGTCGTCCTGAGCGGGCTTCTATTCACGCGCTTCCGCAGCGGGCGCTGGCGGCACATCACTATCTTCACCGCGCGCCCGTAGCCGGGCTTCGCGCTACGAGGCGGCAACTACGGTCAGTTGCGCCAGCAGCGAAGACACCACATTCATGACGCGCGGCATGTGCAGCAACTCCCGCAATACCTCGATGAAAGCCGTTTCATCCGCGCATTCCTTCCCGCTGTTGTCGGATTCGGTCGCGAACACGAGCAGCGGATACGGATGTTGCAGGTTGTGGCGGACGCGCACGACGAAAAAGCGCAGCCCCTCCATCTCCGGCGCCACGACGTGCATCGTGTGCAGCAAATCAGAGCCCAGCACCCGGGTTGTTATTTCGCCCTGTACCATATTCTCCGAGCGCTCGGACAACACTTGCGCTTGCCGCTGCAGAATCGCGCGCGGTGTAACGGGCGCCCCTTGCGCGAGCAGTTCCGGCCAGAGATTCGGAATCTTCCACACCATGACTCGGTCTCCCTCAGCGGATCGGACAACGAAGTCGCCTTTTATGAACTTCTCATGCGGCGGGAGAGAAAAGGCTTCTGCAATCCACAGCATGCGAATGCCTCTCCCGCCCCCCTTCCGGCCACGTACTAAAAGACGTGTTCTCAGCCCCTCAACAACACGTATTCTGACTTCGCTACCGGCCAGTTCATTCACTATTTCAACATAACCGGCGCGTTTTGTCAAGAAATTACTGCGGGGCTCCGGCGTGTTATTGCGCTCGCGCATGTCCCCTCAGACCATCGTCCCGCGTCGCGCAGAGGCCGCATACCGCGCCGCTGGCCCCGGCGACACGGGAAACCTTGCCTGCATCCCTCAAGTCCATAGAATGAGACAAGACTGAAAAAGACGAGCGGGGTCTTATCATGAAAATACCAGGAAGCGTTACGCGGCGCGCGTTCCTGCGGCGCGCGGCCGGCACGGCGGGGTTGTTCACCATTGTGCCGCGGCATGTGCTCGGGGCCGGGCAGACGCCGCCCAGCGAGACGCTTAACGTCGCCGGTATCGGCGCGGGCGGCCAGGCAATGTATGACCTTGGCCAGGTTTCCCAAGGCGCTAACCTGGTGGCGATTGCCGACGTGGACGACGTGCGCGCGGCGAATGCCTACCAACGCTGGCCGGACGCGCGGAAATACAAGGACTTCCGCGTCCTCCTGGAAAAGGAAGGGAACGATATCGACGCGGTTGTCGTCGCGACGCCGGATCACGTGCACGCCGTGGTCGCGATGGCCGCGATGCAACTGGGCAAACACGTCTACGTAGAGAAGCCCATGGCGCACGACATCCGCGAAACCCGGGCGCTTGTCGCGGCAGCACGCCGCTACAAGGTCGTCACCCAGATGGGCAATCAGGGCCACTCGATGCGCGGCGTGTATCAGCTCAAAGAATGGCTCGACCAAGGCGTGATCGGCGCCGTGACAGAAGTCCGGTGTTGGACCAACCGCCCGAGTTGGCCACAGGGCATCGAGCGCCCGTCCGACACGCCGGCCGTGCCCGCAACCCTCGATTGGAACCTCTGGCTCGGTCCCGCGCCGGCCCGGCCTTATCATCCGGCGTATTGCCCGCGCAATTGGCGCGGCTGGTGGGACTTCGGCGAGGGCGCGCTGGGCGACATGGGCTGTCATGTCCTCGACCCGGCATTCTACGCGCTCGAACTCGGAGCGCCGGTCCGCATTTCCGCGGAGACCTCCGGCGTAAACGCGGAGACAGGGCCCAACTCGTCCGTGATCCGCTTTGAATTCCCCGCCCGGGGCGACAAGCCCCCCGTGACGCTAACCTGGCACGACGGCGGGAACCTGCCGCCGCGCCCGGAAGATGTGCCCCCCGAGGAGCGCATCGGCGACAACGAAGGCGGCAGCCTGTTTATCGGGGAAAAGGGCATGATCAGCGCCGGCACGTACGGCATGGGCCTCAGGCTATTGCCCAAGGCCCTTGCGGACCAGCACGAGCGGCCGAAGCTCGACCGCGAACGCAGCAAAGGGCACCAACTCGACTGGGTCGAAGCCTGCAAGACGGGCGAACCGACCGTGTCCCACTTCGACTATGCCGGTCCCCTCACGGAATTGGTGCTGCTCGGGGTTATCGCCATGCGCGCTTCGGGCCCTGTCACGTGGGACGCCGCCAACATGGTCTTCCCCGGTACGCCGGACGCGGACCGCTTTCTCACTCGCGACTACCGCGAAGGCTGGACCCTATAGCGGCGTTTCCGCGGGCAACAAGAGGCGAAACGTGGCGCCTTTGCCCGGGGCGCTGTCAACGCGGATGGTGCCTTTGTGGCCGTGGACCACGCCCAACGTGGCCGGAAGGCCCAGGCCGCGTCCGAGGAATTTCGTGCTGAAGAAGGGATCAAAAACCTTCCGCAGGGCGGAGGCGTCCAATCCCGGTCCCGTATCCACGACATCGATGAACAGGTAATCCCCTTCGGCGAGCGGGTCCTGAGTTCCGGGGTCGAGAAAATAGTCCCGGCCGCACGTGACCACGCCCGTCTTGATGGTAATGGCGCCCGGCGTCTCGCCGATGGCCTCGACAGCGTTGCGCGCGAGGTTCATGACCGCTTGACGCATCTGGACGACATCAATGCGCGCAGGGGGAAGCCGTTCGCTCAGTTCGTAACTGAGCGCGACATGGCCGGGGACAATGACCCGTATCATGGGCGCCGTGTGGCGCACCACATCCGAGACATCCACGAGCGCCGGCTGCAGCTGAACCCTGCCCGCGTAGGCCAGCATGTGCTTGGCCAACTCAGCGGCCCGTTCGACGGCTTCATTGACCGCATCAAGGTAGGTACGGACCTGCGCCTCCGGCCCAAGGCGGGCAATGGCCAATTCGGCATTCCCCTGGATGACCATCAGCAGGTTGTTGAATTCATGGGCGATGCCGCCGGCGAGCACGCCCAGACTCTCGATCTTCTGCGCCTGCATCGCCTGTGCATCCAGCCTGCGCCGCGCCTCTTCCGCGTTCTTGCGCTCCGATATGTCGCGAACCAGCAGCAATTTCCCTGCAAAGTGGTTCTGTCCGCTGTACACTGGCGTGACGCGCGTTTCCAGCCACGTCGACCCGCGGGAAAGGTCAGGCGCCGCCAACTCCATTTCCCGCAAGCCTTCGGACAAAACGGTCGTCTGCGGCCACGCGCCGAGCGCCTGTTCCGCCGTCATGGCAATGGCTCCGGCAGGCAGCCGCAGCAGGGTGCTTGCGGCGGGGTTCACGTCGACTACGCGGTTCTCTGCGTCGATAAATACGACGCCTTCCTGCATCGCCGTCAGGATCGCGTCATAGGCGATGGGCATCGCCTTGAGCAACCGCCACCGGAAAATGGCCCAAAGGATCAGCGCGCCGGATACCGTGAACAGCAGCGGCGCCAAGTCAAAGCCCCTATATACGCCCGAGAAGTACAATACGTTCCCGCCCAGCGGCGCGGCGAGGGCTACCAGCAACACCGTCATCTGTCCCCGGAACAACCGCGCCGACGCATATGCTCTGAACAACAACAGCGCCGCGGCCGCCACCATCAGCACGTAAGAGTAAATGACCAGACACCACACCGCGGGGCCGTGCTGGTAGACAACCAGCCCGTTTCCCTGGGCGTTCAGGGGATAGATCGCCGGCCACGCCAGGCCGTGCCATTCATTCGTCCAGACGAGGCACAGGGCGACTGCCGGAATCAGCCAGAGCGCGACAATGAGGCGGCGGCCGATATAGCCGCCGTATTGGCCGTAACTGAGCGCGAACAGCATCCACAACGCCGCCAGGTTGCTGGTAGCGAGGTATTGAATCTTTGACCACAAAACCTTCGCGGGTATCCCGGAACTTGCCAATTCGCAGGCCACCGCGACAGCATAGAAAGCCACGGCCACCATGACGAGCGAGAAATAGTTGTGGCCCGGCGTGGAACGCTGCCGCCAGGCGTACCAAGCCAGGCACAGGCCAATGCCGCTGCTCCAAATCAGCAGCATTTCAACGATGACAAGCCAGTGCACGCGGAGAATTCACCTTTTCCTTCGGACATGAAGACGCCCTGCGCGGCCTCCTCATTCCCCGGCTCCATTCCCGCCGCGCCGCTCCCTTGTCCGTTCCCGCACGGCTCAAACCGCTCCGGTGAGGTTATTCTATCATAACGCAGGACAGGGCCGTTTTCGGATTCCGGCGGGGCAGCTCGGGAATAACGCCGGCCTCAGTTGCCCGGCCCGCATTGCGGTCTGCCGCTTGGGTCTCTACAATCTCAGCCTATGCCAGGGACGGGAGGCGAAGAGCCCATGGAAATCCCGATCAAATTGCGCCGTATAGTGAAATGGGGCTGTATCTCCACCTTGACGCTGCTCGCCATCCCGGTGCTCGGGTTCCTGGGCCTTTGGGGCTACTACTACAGCATCGTGCGCAAGACGCCGGGCGCGCTTGCCGCGCCTGTGCAACCCGGGCCGCTCGGCTCGGCCGTGGACCCATTCATCGGCACGGGTGGCGTCCCTTACATGTGCGCGCATAATACGCCCGCCGCTACTACGCCCTTCGGCATGGTCCGTCTGGGTCCCGACACGGCTTCGATACTCATCAGCAGCACGGGCACCAATCGCTCGGGCTACTACTATGGCGACAACAAGATTATCGGGTTCAGCCATACGCGCCTGGTCGGCGCCGACGCGCTCGAAGGGGGCGTCTTTCGGGTTTTCCCGGCGGCGGGGCGGGGCGGGGCGACCGTAATCCCGCGCAAGGGGCGTTATGCGCGGTTCTCGCATCGAGATGAGTCGGCGGGACCGGGCTTCTACGCCGTGCGGCTGCCGCAAGACGGCGTACTCGTGGAACTGACGGCCACGCCGCGCGCAGGCGTGCACCGCTACACGTTTCCCGGCGAAGACGCTCCGCATCTCCTGCTCGACGTGACGAGTTCGCTGGGCGACCGCCGCTGCGAGAACGGCCGCGTGCGCGTCCTGCCCGAGGCGCGGGAAATCGAAGGCTCGGCACGGCTCTTCGGCTCGTTCTCGGGCCGCTACGGCGGCCTGGACGTCTACTTCGCCGCGCGGTTCGACCGGCCGTTCGCCGGCTGGAGCGTGTTGCGGGGCGAAATCGCTTCGGCGGGCGTGGCGGAAGCGCAAGGGGATGATTTGGGTCTGGATATCGCGTTTGCAGCGGAGACGCGGCCCTGGAGCGTGCAACTCAGACTCGCGATCTCGTATGTCAGCGTCGTCAATGCGCGTTTGAACCTGGACACGGAGGCCGCGGAGCGCGGCTTCGAGGACATTGCCGCGGCCGCGCGCGACGCCTGGGAAGAACGGCTCGGGCGCATCCGCGTCCACGGCGGCACGGAAAAGCAGAGGCGCATCTTCTACACGGCGCTGTACCGCGCATTTCAGATGCCGACGATCTTCACCGACGTCAACGGCGAATACCGGGGCTTTGACCGGGCCGTGCACCAGGCACAGGGCTTTCAATATTACACCGATTTCTCGCTCTGGGACACGTTCCGCACCGTCCAGCCGCTCTACAACCTGATTGCCCGCGCCGAACAGCGCGACATGATGCGCTCGCTGCTCGACATGGCCCAGCGCGGCGGCACATTCCCGCGCTGGCCGTCCGGCTGCGGTTACACCGGCTGCATGTTCGGCACGCCCGCCGACATGGCCGTGTCCGAGGCGTATCTGAAGGGGATCCGCGATTTCGATATCGAATCGGCCTATGCGGTCATGCGCCGCACCGCGCTCGAGGGACGGCCCGAGGGCTCGCGCGGCGACCAGCGCGACGGCCTACGCGATTACCTCGAACTGGGCTATTGTCCATCGGACCGCATGGACGAATCGGTGTCCGCGACGCTCGAATATGCCTGGGCCGACCACGCGTTGTCGCTGCTCGCGAAAGAACTGGGCCACACGGCCGACGCCGAGGTCTTCGCACGGCACGCGCAATCGTACCGTAATCTCTGGAATCCCGCGACGCTGTTCTTCATGCCCCGCGACAGCCAAGGCCGGTTCGCCGCCGAATTCAAGCCGCTCCTGCTCAGTTACCTCGACTTCGACCGGAAGTACACGCGGGCTTACGTCGAGGGCAGCGCGATGCAGTGGCGCTGGGGCGTCCCCTTCGACGCCGCGGGCCTGGTGTCCCTGTTTCCCATCCGGGACCGGTTCCTGAGCGAACTGGAGGTATATCTGGAGGGCTGCAAGCCAAGGCCCGGCCCGTGGAATCCCGGCGGCAATTACTGGCACGGCAACGAGCCATACATTCACGCCGCGTACCTGTTCAATGCGGCGGGCCGCCCCGACCTTACCCAGAAGTGGGTCCGCTGGATTCTCGAACACAAATACGGCGACGGCTACGCGGGTCTCGACGGCAACGACGACGGCGGCACGCTTTCCTCCTGGTATGTGTTCAGCGCGCTGGGCTTCTATCCAATCGCGGGCACGACGCGCTACGAACTGGGCGCGCCGCTCTTCCCGGGCGCGGAGATCAACCTCGGCGGTCCCGTGCTGAGCATAGTCACATCCCACTTCGCCCCGGGGAATCCGTATGCCTGCCAGGTAGACCTCAACGACACGCCGCTGCACCGCACCTGGTTCAACCACGACGAAATCGCCGATGGCGGCGTGTTGAGTTTTGACATGAGCGCGGCGCCGTGACAAAGGTTCGGAACGGCAGGGATTCTGGCGCCGCCCCGCCTACTCTGGGGCGCCTTCCAGTATCTCGACACCGGCACTGGTGCCGATGCGCGTCGCGCCCGCTTCGATCAGCGCCACCGCATCGCCATAGGTGCGGATGCCGCCCGCCGCCTTGATGCCCAACTGGTCGCCCACCACTTTCTTCATCAGCGCGACGTCTTCCGGGGTCGCCCCGCCGTGACCATAGCCCGTCGCGGTCTTCACAAACGCCGCGCCCGCGCGCATGCTCATCTCGCACACAGCGACTTTCTCGTCCCGCGACAGATAGCTCGTTTCCAGGATTACTTTCACCGGAAGGCCCCGCACCGCTTTCACCAACGCCGCGATCTCCCGCTCGACATACCCCGGATAGCCGCTCTTGAGCGCGCCAATGTTGATCACCATGTCCAGTTCGGTCGCGCCGTTGCGCGCGGCGTCGCGCGCTTCCTCGACCTTTATCTGGGCCGTGTTACTGCCCAGCGGAAACCCGACCGTCACGCAGATGCCCACGCCTGACCCCGCCAGCTTCTTTACGCAAAACGGCGCCCAGGCCGGATTCACCGCCACGGCGTGAAACCCCTGCTGCATGGCCTCGTCGCACAACTCTGCGATATCCACTTGCGACGCATAAGCGCGCAACTGGGTGTGCTCAATCATCCTGGCGAGCTGAACGCGACTGACCGGCAACGTCTATCCTTCGCTCCTCTGGTTACCCCCCGTTCCCTTTGATATCGTACCACGCCCGACGTGTCCCCGCCAATTCCGGACTCCGGTCTTCGTTGATTCGGTATCCTTGTTCCCGTATGATTCTCCCAACGGATGAGGCTGCGGTCATTGAACATTCTCGGTATATCCGCATACTATCACGACAGCGCGGCTGCTCTGCTCCAGGACGGCGATATCGCCGCAGCGGCGCAGCAGGAGCGCTTTTCCCGCGTAAAGCACGACCTGCAATTCCCCAAGGAGGCCGTCGAATACTGCCTGAAAGCCGCCGGAATCACGCAGAACGACTTGGATTACGTCGTCTTCTACGACAAGCCGCTGGTCAAGTTCGAGCGGCTGCTGATGACTTATCTGGGCACGGCGCCCAAAGGCCTGCTCTCTTTCTTCGACCAGATGCCCACCTGGCTCAAAGAGCGGTTTCTGATGCGGAACACCATTCGCCGCGAACTGGACTACAAGGGCCAGATTCTGTTCTCGACGCACCACCTGTCGCATGCGTCCGCCGCGTTCTTCCCCAGCCCCTACGAGGAGGCGGCCTTCATCACCGTGGACGGCGTCGGCGAATGGGAGACGACTACCGTCGGCGCCGGGCGCGGTAACAAGGTCCAAATCCTGAAAGAGATCAATTTCCCCCATTCCCTGGGCCTGCTGTACTCCGCGTTCACCTATTTCACCGGATTCAAGGTGAACAGCGGCGAGTACAAGCTCATGGGGCTGGCCCCCTACGGCGAGCCGGCCTACGAGGAGCTGATCAAGCGCGAACTCGTCAACATCAAGGAAGACGGTTCGTTCCGGCTGAACATGAAGTATTTCGACTACTGCGCCGGGCGCCGCATGACGAACAAACGCTTCGCCAAGCTGTTCGGCGGTCCCCCGCGTAAGCCCGAATCGAGGATCACCCAGCGCGAGATGGATATCGCGAAGTCGATCCAGGTCGTGACCGAAGAAATTCTCCTGAACATGGCCCGGTTCGCCCACCGGCTCACCGGCATGCGCCATCTGGGCATCGCAGGCGGCGTGGGGCTCAACTGCGTCGCGAATGGGCGCATCCTGCGCGAAGGCCCCTTCGACGATATCTGGGTCCAGCCCGCCGCGGGCGATGCAGGCAATGCGCTCGGCGCCGCTCTCTTCGCGTGGCATCAGTTGCTCGACCGGCCGCGCAGCCCGCATCCGCGGCGGCAGAAGGCCTCCTACCTCGGCCCCGAGTTCTCCGACGAAGAGATTCAGGCCTATCTCGACCGCGAGGGCATCCCCTATGCGCGTTTGGCGCGCGAGGAAATCCCCGGCCGCGTGGCGCAACTTATCGCGGACGGCAAGGTCGTCGGCTGGTTCCAGGGGCGCATGGAATTCGGGCCGCGCGCGCTTGGCAGCCGCAGCATTCTCGGCGACGCGCGCTCGCGCGAGATGCAGTCCGTTCTCAACCTCAAGATCAAGTTCCGCGAATCGTTCCGGCCTTTCGCGCCGACGGTATTGCGCGATTTCGCGGACCAGTACTTCGACCTGCGCGGCGCGGAAAGCCCCTACATGCTGCTGACAACCTCCGTGCGGCCCGAACGCCTCCGTCAATTGACCGAAGAAGAAAAACAGGCCAAGGGTTTCGACAAGCTCAAGGTCGTGCGGTCGGACGTTCCCGCGATCACGCACGTGGACAACTCCGCCCGCGTGCAGACCGTCGCGCGGGAGGATAACCCGCTTTACTACGACATGATCCGGGCGTTTTACGACAGGACCGGGTGCCCGGTCATTATCAATACCTCGTTCAACGTGCGCGGCGAGCCCATCGTCTGCACGCCCGAACACGCGTATACGTGCTTCATGCGCACGCGCATGGATTACCTCAGCTTGGGGTCGTTCCTGCTCGACAAGGCGCAACAGAAGCCGTGGAAAGAAGAAGAGGACTGGCGCCAGAAGTACGAGTTGGACTGATTGCGAATGCAAATCGATACCTCAAGTAAGAGCGAGCAGCGCAAATTCGGCATCGTCATGGCTGTGGCCATCACGGTCCTCGGCCTGATCCGCTGGGGATTGCACGCCTGGCGCGGCGAAGCCATTGGGCCGCCCTACTACTTCTTCGCCGTGGCCGCCGCGTTCCTGGTCCTCGGCCTCGCAGCCCCGATCGTGCTGCGGCCCGTGCTCTACCTCTGGTTCCAGTTTGCGCTCGGCGTCAATTGGGTCATGACCCGGCTGCTACTGTCGTTCGTTTTCCTCGTCATGATCACGCCCGGCCGCATTCTGATCCGCCTCTTCGGCGAAGACCCGCTCAAACGCGCGTGGCGCGCAAACCAGGATTCCTTCTGGGAAACGCCCGAGGAACCGCCCAAGGAATTTGACCGGTACAAAGATCAGTTCTGACGCGCCCGGCCCGGCTGTCGCCCTCGTCCCCCGCTGATGCGTTCCTTGTATCACGGCCAAGCGGCTGTATATGCTTGTTTTCTTCCACAGTTGCGGCGGCAAAGAGCCTGATTCTTTTACGTCATCGGGCAAGGAGAAGAGTCCGGTCTGCAAGAGCGTACAGGGAGAGCATGGACATGATGCGGAAGGTGGTGACCCTCTTTTCATTGGTGGTCTTGGCGCCGGCTGTCGTGGCGGCGCAGGAACCGGCCCCGCCGGTTTCCCAAGCCGCGGAAGATCCCGCCCAAGATACCATCTCCGAGAGTCTGCCGCTCCTGCCCCTCGGCGGTTTTGACCGTGCCGCGGCGGGCGCAACACAGCCTCTCGGCTGGACCGCGGAAGGCGAGGGCGATTGGTTGCAGGACGCGGAGGTCA
>JAGMZX010000106.1:13677-20849 GCA_018005585.1 Candidatus Hydrogenedentota bacterium
GATACCATCTCCGAGAGTCTGCCGCTCCTGCCCCTCGGCGGTTTTGACCGTGCCGCGGCGGGCGCAACACAGCCTCTCGGCTGGACCGCGGAAGGCGAGGGCGATTGGTTGCAGGACGCGGAGGTCAAGCTGACCGGCCCCGGCGCATTGAAGGTCATGCCCAGCACCGGAAAACTCTGCGTTTTTTCCGAGACGGTAGTCGTGACCCCGGACCTGGCGTCCGTGTCGGGCAGCGTCATGGCCAAGGGCGACGGCGCAACGGCGGCGGTATTGCGCTGGAACAACGCGGATGGAATCGTGCGCGAGGACGCATTGACCGCCGCGGCGCCGGGCGCGAACGGGTGGCGGCGTTTCAATCTCCCGGAAAGCGAGCCCCCGGATGGCGCGGATCGCCTGACGCTCGTTCTGACCACCGAGGCGCGGGAAGGCGCCGCGGCGTGGTGGGACGGCGCACAGTTGTACGGCAACTACGAGCGGACGCCGCAAGCCGGAGTCTACTGCAACCAAGTGGGTTATGAGCCACAGGGACCCAAACGCTTCACCGCATACTGCAATTTCGCGCCCGCAGCCGCATCGTTTGAAGTCCTCTCGGACATCGGCGAGCCCGTCTACAGCGGCACGTTGGAGCCGCCCCAGCGGATCACCGACATCAACGGGCGCACGTGGGAGCATTACTACCTGCGCGGCGACTTCTCGGAGTACCACGGCAGCGGCAGCCACAGCATCCGCGTGACCATGGACGGCCACGCCGCGCAATCCGAATCGTTTGAAATCGCGCGGGAATTGATGTGGGAGCAGGTGGTTCCGGTCGCGTTGAACCATTTCGCACTGCAGCGTTCGGGCGCCGAAATCCCGAATTTCCAGCCCGCGTTTCATCAGGATGACGCCGTGGACGCCGAAACGCAGGTGGCGTTGCCGCTGGCGGGCGGGTGGTGCGACGACGGCCGCTGCGCCAAACTCACGAACCCGTTCGTGCTCTGGAAACTGGCCCAGGCCTATGACGCGGCCGCGTGGCGCTTCAATACGCTTGACACCGACCAGGACGGCAAGAGCGACATGATAAACGAACTGCTTTGGGGCGCTGATTTCGTGCGGCGGCTCGTGAGCCAGGAGACCGCCGTGTATCAAGGCGTGCAGGCCACGCCCGGCTACGCGGGCGCGTCCGGAAAGGACACCGACAACACGCCGGGCACCGGCGACGAACGGAAGGCGATGCGCACGGACGACGACACCTTCCATCTGGCCGCGCTGGCCTGTCTCGCGCGGCATGTCGAGGGCAAGCAGCCCTTCGTCGATGCCGTCGCAAACGCCCTCGAGCGGGACCTCGCGGCGAACCGGCGCGGACCGGGACAGTTCGCCGCGGCTATGAACCTGTTTCTGGCTACGCGCGAGGAGCGCTTCGGCGCCATGGCGCAGGAGTTGTTCCCGGGCGTTGTTGTCGAATTCGTCGATAGCGTGAATGCCCACGACGACGAATTTGGCACGTTCAGCACGGTTGAAATTGGCTTGAAATTCACCGCGCAGGCGGATGCGCTGCTGCGCCTCGCCAACAACCCGTTCGGCGTGTACACCTACGGACCGGCGAACCGGCCCGTCTTCTTCAGCGGGCCCGACGGCAAGGACGGCGCCGCCGAAGGCAATACGCGCTACATCCTCGAGGCGGCGGAGCATGTCGCGCGCACGTACCGCTTCGCGCCGAAGCCCGAGTACCTCCAATTTATCTGGGACCAACTCAACTGGCTGCTCGGCAACAACCCCTACGGCCTCTCCCTGGTCGAAGGACTTGGCCACAAGCAGCCGCCCGCGTATCACGACCTGCACGTGTTCGCGGGCGTCCGGCGCGGCGCCGTGCCCGGCACGATTGCGCGCGGCATTGGACCCAAGGGCCCCGGCGATGACCGTCCGTACTTCGATATGCGCGACGTGGAACTGCCGGAAGCGCGCACCAACGCGGGCGACATCCGCAACAATGCGCTTGCCATCAGCACGCTCGCGCACCTGAACCGTTTCCGGTACCAGGTGCAGCCCCCCCATTGAAAAAGCAGGGGACTGGCACATGCGACCCCGTGCTTCGTGGGGGAGACGTGCTTGTCCCTGCACGAACGTTGCAGAATCCAACGGCTTTGTCACAGTAGACTGAAACCCGGCCTCTTGGGTTCGGAAACGCGAGGGGATCGGCTTATGCACAATCACAGCGTGTACGCAATATCCGTGGCAGCCATCCTCTGCGCGGCGTCCGGCGCGGCGGCCGTCACGCCGGCCGTGACATGGGTTTACGAGGCGCAGTCCAACCTCTACGCGCCGCCCCTGGTCGCGGACATGCATCCCGCCGCCGGCCTTGAGACCGTCATCGCCGACAGCGAGGCAAAAACGCTGCGCTGCATCGATGCGCAGGGCCGGCAGGTCTGGGAATGCCGCGCGGGCTGGAAGAAACGGCTGATAGCGTCCACCGCGCTCAGTTCGCCCATCGAAACCGGCCCGCGACTGCTCGTCATCGGCAATGCGGACGGTACACTGACGTGTATCCGCGCGGAAGACGGCGCGGTTGTCTGGCGCAAACCCATCGGCGCGGTCGAATGGGGCGGCGCGCTCTGGACCGACCTCACCGGCGACGGCGTCGAGGAAATCGTCTACGGCACCGAGAAAGAGGGCATTTTCGCGCTGGACCGCGACGCCAACACGCTCTGGCGCTATCCCGCAGCGCCGGACACGCCCGCGCCGGTCATCCCCGGCATGCTCGCCGCCGCCGACACGGACGAAGACGGCCGCGCGGAAGTCTTCGCCGTCGCGCAGAACGGGCCGTTCTGCCTGAACCCCGACGGCACGCTGAGTTGGGAACGACGCTTGCCACATTACTTCCTCGGCGGGCCGTCAATAACTCATTGGCAGGATGACAACGATCATTGGCGTCTCTTCTGCATTTCGCGGAATGACAACGCGCTGTGGATAGTCCATTTGGGCGGAAACGCCGAATGCTTGAAGACGCCCTTGCCCGGAAGCTTCGACACGTACTCCGCCGCGTCCTGCGCCTTCGCCGACGTAAGCGGCGACGGCATACCCGAAGTGGCATTCGGGGATGCGCAAGGGCGAGTCTCCCTGTACAGGACGCATCGGCTTGGCCCAGGCGGCGGCCGGCAGTTGTGGTCCTTCGCCTTGGAGACACCGGCACACTCCGCCCTGAGCATGGGCGACGTGGACGGAGACGGACGCGTGGAGACGCTCGCGGCGGCCGGCGACCGCGTCCTGTACTGCCTGGACGACAAGGGCAGGCTCAAGTGGCGCTTTGAGGGTCAATTGCGTTTCCTCGGCGCGCCGGCGATAGCGGATGTGGACCTGGACGGACGCACGGACATTCTGGTCTGCGGCAGTGACCGGCGCCTGTACTGCCTCGGACTCTGTGCCGGGTACGACGCGGAGCGCATCTCCTGGCCGTCGGCGCGGGCCGATGCGGCTTTGACCGGCGCGAGAACGGTGCGCAAACAGAAGCGCCCAGAAATGGTGCGTGTTTCGCGCACTCTGTTCGAACATGGCGATTTCGAATCGGGCAAGCCACTGGGCCCGGACGACACCACGGAGGAGGCCAGGGCGCGCCGCCAACGCGAAGCACGCGCTTGGACGGCGCAACCGGATGGCTGCTGCGCGCGGGACGATCAGACAGTATCGAGCGGGACGTCTTCATTGCGGATAACCCCCGGCGGTGAATGCGTCTCTGATCCCATCCCCGTGCCGCCTCATTTGCAGTATGCCTTTGTCGAGACGCGCGTACGTCATGCGGGAAACCCGCATTTCCGCTTTTTCTGGCGGGGGACCGTCGCGGAAACGGATAACGTTCCGCCATCGCTGCCTGAGACGGACTGGCGCCGTCTTGCATTCTCCCTGTACCCGGACCCGCAGGAGGAATCGCTGACCATCTCCTGTCTGAACCCGCGCCATGAGCGGCTCAGCGAGACTGAGGACGAATACCGGATGTTCCCCTCGGAGCCGCTGGACCCGGCCTTGACTGGCGACGCATGGTTTGACGCCATTCAGGTAGTGGGCGTGTTTGTCGAACCGCGCTGCGTCGAGGTGCTCATCAATCAGGTTGGCTACGACGCCGGCGCGCCCAAGTCCTTTGTCGTACAGTCGAACGCGGACGCGGACAATCCCACTTTCAATCTTCTTCGCGGTGACAAGGTCCTGTTTTCCGGTGAACTCGCAAAGCGCGGCCGCATTCAGGGCGCGTTCGGCCAGGATTGGGGCCACGTGTATTGGCGCGGCGATTTCTCGGAATTTGATGAGCCGGGCACGTACCGGATTCGCGTCACCGTGGGCCGGACACAGGCCGAGTCGTACGAGTTCGAGATTGGCGAAAACTTGGTCTGGCAACGAACGGTACGGCCTGCATACCGGTATTTCTACTATCAACGCTGCGGCACGGCAGTACCGGGTTTTCACAAGGCATGTCACGTCGACGATTCCACGTCGCCCGAAGGCGCGCAATTCGACTGCTGGGGCGGCTGGCACGATGCGGGCGACTACAACAAGTATCACAACGCGCCGTACGTGCTCGGGCTCGAACATGTCTACGCGATGGCGCGCGCGGCGTTCGACGCGGAGGATGCGGACAGTAATGGCCGGGCGGACCTGCTCGACGAGATTGTCTGGGGTGCGGACCATGCGCGGCGCATGGTCGCGGAGGACGGCTCGACGCGCGGCGGCATCACAACCGGCTACGGGTATTGGGGATCACCGGAGATGGAGACGGACAACCTGCCGGGCACCGGCGATGAACGGCCTCTCGGCGCGGAGCGCGGCGACACTCCAGATCACCATCATGCGGCGGTGTCGCGGCTCGCCGTGTTCCTCGCGGGCGCAGAAACCGTCGTTGCGAAAGGTGATGACGCGCCCGTTCCCGTTTCCGCGGCGGCATGGATCGAGACCGCGCGGCGTAGCCTGCGATGGGCTCTGGACAGCGGCCGCCGCGGCCCCTGCCAACTCACGACGGCGCTCGACCTCTACGAACTGACCGGCGAGGCGCAGTACGCCGACCTCGCAAAGGCGCTGGTCAGCGAAATGGGCCTGGGGCCGCTCGCGAGCGGCGATATCCACGGCGCGGCCGTCTCGATGACATTTCTCGAAGCGCTGCGCCGTTTCGACCGGCTCTTCGGTGAAGACCACGGCGACGCGTTGCGCGATGCGCTTGTTGCGCGCGCGGACGGGCTCCTCTCCCTCGCGGACAACCCGTTCGGCGTGTGCACGTTCGGCCCGCCGGAAAAGCCCAACTTTTTCGGCACGCCGCAGGACACCGGTGGCTGGCACGTCGGCACGAACAGCTATCTGCTCGGCGCGGCCGCGGCGGCGGCGCTCGCGTACCAATACACGCACGACGAGAATTACCGGCGATTCGCGTATGACCAGATCAACTGGGTGCTCGGTATGAATCCGTTCAACACGAGCCTGATGGAAGGTTCGGGAGACGCCTTTCCGCCCACGTACCACCACCGCTACACATTCTCCGGGGTGAAGCGCGACGCGGTGCCCGGCAGCGTCATCAACGGCATCACATGGCGCGCGCCCGGCGACGACCGGCCGTCGCTCGACCTCACCGGCGTCGATATCCCCGCCTTCGAATCCAACGAGTGCTGGCTGCCGCACAACGTGAATTACCTGGACGCGCTCGCGTGCTTGCGCGCCATAAAATAAGCGGCGGCGAGGTTTCCCTCGCCACCGCGCTGCAATCTCTGTTCGGCCGTCCAGCCGAACGCGCCGCTACTACTGTTGACCGAGGATCGCGCTGCCCGACGTCGCGTCGCCGCCGACTTCAAACCGGATTACGCCCGAGGCATCGGTATAGAAGCCGCGGCCGCCCGTTACGCCATAGGACGTCGCATTGGCGTTGGCCGTGAAGTTGTCCACGTCACCGGCAAGCACGTAGGTGTAACCGCTCTTCGGCAGCGACCAGTCGCCATCGAGATAGGGCGGCGTGGCCGTCGTCATCTGATCAAACGTAACGGCGTACTGGAAGTTCGCCGACTGGAACGCCGTTTCCGCGCCCACAATCGTGCGCAGGTTGCCGATGGCCGCCGATTCATTCGACTGCATGCGCGAGCGCAGCAGGTTCGGGATCGCGATGGCCGCGATAATCGCGATGATGGCCACGACAATCATCAACTCAATCAACGTGAAACCAAGGTTTTTCTTCATAGTCTGACCTCCCTTGCGGTTTTTCCCGGTTGGTGTTGCAGGCCCCGCCTATTGGGACCTCACTTCCAGGCTTCAACTTACAGTAATCCACTTGGCAATATCCGTGCCAAAGCTCCCCACGCCGTGAAAGTCTGTGAAATCCAATGAAACCTCGTTCTTTTTTCGCCCCGAAAGCCCGTTTCCCGGCGGGAGATGCCATAATCGGGGCACGCATCGCGTCCCTTTGTGACAAAAAATGTCACCACTGGGGCGGCCAGGTCGCGCTCGGGCTTCCTTTCTTGAATGCGGGCCTTGCCATCGGCAAAATACGGGACTTCGCCTCCGGGCGGCCGCGACAACCGCCGTGCGCGCGGTGCTACGCGGCGATACGGCGCTATTCTTGGGCACGGCCCGCGCAAACCCGTCGCGAGGCGCATAAGGAACATCATGGACACGAAACGGCTGAAGGCGCTCCGGCATTTCATGTTGGACATGGACGGCACCATTTACCTGGGTCCGGACCCCATACCGGGCGCGCCCGAGTTCATCCGCTTTCTTCGCGAGAGCGGCAGACAGTGCCTCTTTTTCACGAACAACCCGACGCGCGCGGCCGCCGCATACAGCGAAAAACTCGGCCGCATGGGCATCGAGGCCGCGCCCGGGAACATACTCACCGCGGGCGAGGCGACGGTCCGCTATCTGCAGACCCAGACGCCGTATCGCAGGATATACGCCGTCGCGCCGCCTTCCTTCGAAGAGGAACTTCGGCGCGGCGGCTTCGACTTGGACGCGGCGAAACCCGAAGCCGTGGTGCTGAGTTTCGACACATCCGTGACCTACGCAAAGCTGGAGCGCGCTTGCCTGCTCGTACGCCAAGGGCTGCCCTATGTCGCGACGAACCCCGACAAGGTATGCCCCACGGAGTACGGGCCCATTCCGGACTGCGGCGCGATTGCGGCCCTGATCGAAACGGCCACGGGCCGCGCGCCCAAATTCATCGGCAAGCCCGA
>JAGMZX010000107.1 GCA_018005585.1 Candidatus Hydrogenedentota bacterium
ACGAGAAGAAGGAATGGCAGTGCAGATTGATGCAGTCCCCCGTTTCGGGCAGGATAACGAGGCCCTGATGGGTCAACGCGGCCAATTCCTCGAGCGCCGTCCACCGCTCGGCAATGTCAAAATCGTTCAATTGCCCTTCCAGTGTCTCACGCATGATGACGCCCCTCGCAGAATGCTCCGCTTTTGCTGACACCCATTCTATACTCTTCGAGAGGCCGAGGTGAAACGCACCAGCGCCCGCTGCGCCCCTCGATTCGCCCGCAACCCACAGATTTCCCTGGTTGAAATCGATTGAACGGGCTGCATTGCGCGCAAGTAACACCGGAACAGCGCCGGCAATGCGAGAAGACGCGAGGGACTTCCGCACAGACCTGCCCACGGCGGACCCCGCCGCGTCCTGGATAAAGCAAGAGGGGGCCCTAGTCTCTCCCCTCTGTTCCCACGCCTGTCAAGCCTGACAAATACTCATATCCCGAAGAAACCACGTCATGGCAGGCGCGCTAAAAGACCGGCGGCCAAGTTGCCTTGGCCACCGGTCCACGTCTTTCCAACACCCCGCCTCAGCCGACCCGCGCTACTGGACCCCGCGCGGGGGGCAGTCCTCACGTCGTGCCCAGTACCGGACTCCCCGAGTTCGCGTCTCCGCCAACTTCAAACCGAATCACCCCAGAGGCGTCCGTGAAAAAGCCCCGGCCACCAGTCACGCCGTATGACGTCGCGTTTGCATTCGCGGTAAAATTCGACGTGTCACCGCCCATCACGAAGTTGTACCCGCTTTTCGGCGTCGACCAATCGCCATCCAGATATGGCGGAACCGCGGTCGTAAGTTCGTCGAACGTGGGCGTATACACGAAATTCGCGCCATGATACGCCGTCTCCGCGCCGAGTATCGTCCGAAGGTTGCCCACTGCGGCCGCCTCGTTCGATTGCATGCGCGAACGCAGCAGATTCGGGATTGCGATCGCCGCAATGATTGCGATTATCGCCACCACAATCATCAGTTCAATCAGAGTAAAGCCTCTTTTGCTTCCGTATGTGCTCATATCGAAATCTCCCATGTTGTGACACCCTAAAGAACCTGCAAGCGCCCCGCTGTGGGGAACCCGCCGCTTCCATTCTCAACTGTCAGTATTGCCAAGGCAACAACTGTGCCAAGATTCCCGGAACTTCGTAAGTTATTATGGCATAATGACTTATACGAATATGAATACTGCGATTATTTCGCGGGGGGCTCCTCCTTCCACAACAAGCCGCGTCGCCTTGTGACATTTTTTGTCACTCTTGACACAGTTCCGGCATAGCCGGACTTCAAAATACCAGGACTTCCACTCGCTTGCGATGGTCGCCGCTCGGATGGAAGATCAGCAGGTCCTCTGCCTCGTTCTGGTTCAAGTCGGCCGTACGCACCACGCCAAAACTGGGGACAGAGAACGCATGCCACGGTTGCCGGGAAATGAAGTGTTCTTTGCTCCCAGTGTAGACGGCCAATTCCCCGCGCTGCGTCGCCAGCAGCAGGTCCAGTCGGCCATCGCCGTTCAGGTCGGCCAACGTGTGCGCGACCTGTTCCCGGCCTTCGGGCGCGTCAATGGTCAGCCCATCCTGGAGGTCCGGGTTCTCCGGAAAGCCGCCGTCACGATAGAGATACACGTCCGCTTCCACACGAACCTTGCCGCGGAGCACAAAGTTCATGATATTGCGCACGCCGAACGGCACGCGCACGAAGATCATGTCCAGGTAATCGTCCCCATCTACATCGGCAAGCACTCCGTTGGCAAACGAGCCCTGCGCGTGGAATGCCGCCGTCGGCGTCTCCGGATATTCACATAAGCCCGTGGCCACGTACACCTGGGTCAGCACCTCGAGATTTACCGTCCCGCGTGTCTGCGTCACCATGATGTCCGGCCAGTCGTCGCGGTTGATGTCAGCCATTCTCACGCTGGCATCCCACTTCTCTTCCAGCTTCACGGGGATTCGGAACCGTTTGCGCTCCGCCCAGCGCTCGCCAGAGGCAAAATCCGCGTACTCATCGCTGAGAAAGGCCAGTCCTTTCTGGCTGGACCCGGCCACCTGGAACGTATGAGAAGCCGGAAACCGGTGAGACACCGAAATGCCGCCGCCAGAGGACACGTTGCTCGTGACGTCGCAGCCTACTTCGGCGATCACGGCGCTGCCGCGGCGCACTTCCATGCCCAAAGGCGCGGGCAGCAGCCATTCATCAAGCCCGTCACCGTCCAGGTCCAACGATACATTGCGCAGAAAACCCGGTTCCTTGCAGCGGCTGGGCATGAGCGACCGAAACGAGAGTTGTTCCCTTTGCGTGAATGCCGCAGCCCCGTATTCATAGGTCATTGCGCCGAAGGCGTTCAGCGCGGCCAGTTCCACGGGAGCGCGGCCGTCCGTCTCGGTTAGCATCACCGCGCCGGTTTCCGGCGCCAGCGAAAGCAGGCTGGAGGGCGCCGGCGGGTACGTCCCATCTTCCTGCGCCAGATACACGGCGACGCCCTTCCGCAGCGGGTCGCTCTTTTCATCGCAGAAGACGGCGAGAATATCGCCCAGCCCGTCCTGATTGAGGTCGGCCCCGGCCAAATCGCACACGTTTTCCGGGGCTTCCAGCGTGAAATTCACCGGGGCAAGGAATACGATAAGCGGGACACAGGCCATCAACGCCATTGCATGGTCTCCTGTGCAGCGCGAACCTTCCACGGAGCACGCAAGAAGCCCGGCGAATGCCCCACAATACAAGTGGAGATATTTTCCGCCATCCTTAGAAGAGCCGGTGAATCTTTTGTTGGAGGAGACGGGCGCGTTCGAGGGTCGCGCTCACTTGAGAGGCTATCGTGTCATCCTTGGTCGCCTCGGCCTGCCGCAATGCTACCTGCAACGCCTCGCAGATCCGGTCCATCTGCGCCGTCATCAGGCCCGATATCTCCTGCGGCGTAGGCATGCGCTTTTTCAACATGACCTGAGTTTCGAGCGATCCGGCATCGCGCGCATCTTCCGCATCCTCGTCCTCGGGCGGGTCGAGGATTCGCACCTGCTCGTGACCGCGCAGGAAGTCCAGCAAGTCTCGGTCCGTCAAACGGGCGCAATCCGCTTCCCGCCTGCAGTACACGACAAGCTCGCTGATGGGAACCAGCGGGTTTGCGGCCTCCTCGAGATATCTAAGGCAGCGTCTTTCCACGGCTTCCAAATTCACATTACCACTCCGTGCGGCGCCTTGCTTGCCTTTGGGGTATGGGATAATGCTAATGTCCGTCACTCCTCTAGTAAATTGACCTCGCGCATCGTCCAGGTGCGGGGGTCGATGCGCACGGTCTTGATTTCGTGCGGCGCAAAAGTCAGTTCATATTCTCTTTGGAAATACGGAAGATGAAGCGTGGTGTGGGCTGGCCGGCCTGATGTCTCGTACCCCCGGATTATCAGGTCCTCGCCCGACTCGCTCTGCTTCACCACGGACAAGAGCACGTTGTCGGCCTCCGTGCCGATCAGTTGCGCGCTGGTGCGGCGCGTGCCGGGATGGCTCGATTCGAGGTGTGACATGAGCGGGACATTCAATTCCCACGCCTGCTTCACCACGCGCGCATCTTGCCAGGGACCCACGTGCGGGATCAGGCGGAGCCGCGCATCGTGCCACCCCTGGTCCATTACCGGCAGCGAGGCTTCCGCGTCCAGGCGCACGGGGTCGTGGTGCGCGTAAACCGGACTGCGCAACAGAGTCACTCGCAACGTTCTTTCCATGACGTCAAAACCATACTGGCCGTCGTTGACCACGGCGAGGCCATATGGCAGTCCATCGATTCGCCCCGTCAGGTCAAACCATTGCCGGCCTGGCTCCTCATCGCCGCGCGTGTCCCGCTCTTCGTGCCCGTACGAGGAATCGTACGTAGCCGTACCGCCGTCGATGCGCGATTCAAAAGCCAGTTTCAGCACGCAGTGGGCTTCCTGCCAGTTTACGCGAAGGAAGCAGTCGATGACCGGCAGGTCCCGGTATAGCGTCACCTCCTGGACCGCCGTCGAGGCGCGCCAATGCGAAACGGCCTGAACCGTCGCCAGCACGTCACCGTGTTCGACCAAACGCAGTTGCGCGTGGCCGAACCGGCCTGCCTCCACCCGGTAGCCCGTCACGTCGTGACTCCAGGTGTCCGATCCGTCGACAAGCGCCACCGGCACGCCGCCCTTGTCGAGCACCTCGATTCGGCGCTCCTTATCAAACAAGCGGGCCATGTGGCCGCTCTCGTCGTCGAATTCAACGCGCCACCAGTCGTTCTCCAGGAAGTTGCGCGCCGCATCAAGGCGTTTGATCAGTTTCCGGATTTCGCCGCCCCCCCGCGCATGATAAACGCGATAGCCGGTCGCGGGCACTTGCGCCGTGAAAACAAAGCGGCAATCCCCGGGCCGCTCATGGCGGACACGTTGCAGGGATACGGGCTGTTCCGCATCGTCCACAAGATGAATCGGGGCGTCCAGGCCCCGGGCACAGACGCCGGACACCGATACGGGTTGCGTAACCGGCCAGGTCAGGGGATTGATCACAACAATCGTGTTGCCTTCGGCCGAAGTGTCGATATCCCGCGCGATAGACTGGATCGCGTCGTTGACAATCACATGCGCCCGATGACGCGCCGCGCCAAGTTGATCGCGGGTGTCTTCATAACTTGATTCCAGACAGGTTCCGGCGAGGATATCGTGGAATTGATTATAGAGCAGGTCTTTCCACGCCTTCTCAAACTGGTCATGCGGATAAGCCCGCGCATTCAAGAGCCACGCCGCAGTCGCGAAACGCTCCGCCGTCATCAGCGCATGCTCCACATGGCGGTGCAGCCGTTTGAGCCATGCGTGGGCGCTGTAACATCCCCGGGCATGATGCTGCAGGTCCCGCGAAATCGTCGGAAACCACTCCGGGCCGTGCGCGTCCATGAGCGCCTCGAAATAGCGCTCAGTCGTAGAGAAGACCACCTTGGGACCGGTTTCGCCCGATTGCGCATCGAGAATGGCGCGGATCGCCTGCCGGGTTGGCCCGCCACCATGATTGCCCACCCCATAGAAACCCGGCACGTGTTTCTGGCCCGCATTCAGGTGGCGGTGCCGGGGGAGCGCCGTCAGCAGTTGCGCCACGTCCGTAGCGCTATAACAGATTGGGATATGGCTTGCCAGAACCCTGGACCCGTCCTTCGACTGCCACCAAAACGTCGTGCCGTCCGGATATTCCATTTCGCAATCGGGCGCGGGCCGCATGAACATGTAGTAATCAATGCCCAGCTTCTTCAGAATCTGCGGCAACGACCCCGTGTGGCCGAAGCTGTCGGGATTGAATCCGACGCGGACGCGCCTGCCAAACGCCTTCTCGAAGTAGCGCTGCGAGTATAATCCGTGCCGGACAAAGGACTCGCCGCAGGGAATGTTGCAGTCCGGCTCCACCCAGAAGCCCCCTACAATCTCCCACCGTCCTTCGCGAATGCGGCCGCGCATCTCCTCGAAGAGTTCCGGCTCCGTGTTCTGAAACCATTGGTAGAAACATGCGCTCGATGCCGAAAAAGTGAACTGCGGGGTCTCACGCATGCGCTCGAGCGCACTGCGGAACGTAGCCCGTACCTCCCCACAGCCCTCGGTCCACCGCCACAACCACGTCGGGTCGATATGGCCATGACCGATCATATGTATCGTCATGTCAGATTGCGCACTCATAGCTTACATGTACGCGTCATCTCGTGGCGCGCCTTCACGCCTCTCTTCTTGTCCCCGCGCTGCGCATAGTATAACGCCGAAATGACTGTTGCTCAAGGCGATACACGTTCCGTTCCTGGCGCCGGCGCGACGGTTCCAGTCTATTGCAGCGCAGGTAGCGCTATAGCCTGCCCACGGCGCTGGGCCAGTTGTTCGCCCGGCGAATAGGCGCCATAGAATGAGGCGTTCCCGTCAAGCCATAGATAAAGGCGGCGGCGCTCCTCTTGCGACAGGGCAACCTTGCCGGCGTGGTTGGAATCCTCCAGTATCCCAAACAGGGCGCTCGCGTCCGCGGGCATCTGCCCGGGCACGGTTGTTATCCGGCTGATGCTTTTGTCGCCCCATTCATACCAGCGCACATAGGGTTCCAGCGCGCGATACGACACATTGAACGGGCCGAGGCGGGTATGCGCAAACACCGGCTTCGCCCCGCGACCTCCGGCTTCACCGGCTCCGTGGCAACCACTGCAATGACGGTCCAGAATCGGCTGCACCAGCCGGACATAGCTCCACGGCATAGTCCCGTCGGGCCCGGGCGTGATCGGTGAGGGGGGCCGGCGCATGGCCATGGGGATGTGGTCCCGGGGCGCCTCGCCGACGGTTTCGTGGCATCCCACGCACGCGCGCCGCTCACCCGGCTGCACATAGGCTACGCTGCGCATGCCTTGCACGGCCCTGCCGGCGGCGTCCACCGCCTGAAACGCGAGCGGTTTGCCCGCGGGCGCCCGGAAATAGGCGGAACCGTCTTCATCGACAGGCACGGTGCCAAGCAACATCCGGGCGGATTCCGCATTCGCAAAGCCCAGCCGGGGCTTGTTCGCCACGTGGCTTTCGCTCTTCGGCAGAATCTGGAAAACGCGCAGCGACACAATGGGACGCCCCTCCGGCATCGGAAAATGGCTTGCACCGATATCGGAGACCAGAAATTCGCCCATATCGCCCAGTTGCGCATCCCGCGTGCTCGTGACGGCGGATGGCATGGCGCGCGGCTCCAGCGGTATGGGATACATGGCCGAAATACCCGGGTTCCGGTAGAGCAATTCGAGGTTGCCGAACCGGTCCAGCAGGTACAGGCCCGTCTCAGTGTCTTCTTTCACGTCCGGGCCCATTCCCGGCAGCGGATCAAAGCTGAACGCGACGAGGAAAAAGTCCTCGGAAAGCGGCCAAGGACTGTGATAATAGCTGCCCGGCCAACCAGGCGCTTCCGCAAAGCAGACCTCCGGCGTAATCTGCTCAATGGCGGCGAAGGAGTCCTCGCCCGTGTCCCGGTCGAGCGCCAAGCGATCCGGGTCGAGCAAAACCAGCGAGCCGCCCACGTTTGCATGGTGCGCGCCCGCCAAGAACGCAATCTTTCGCGAACCCGGCACCGGATGGGCCTGGTAGCAGGCGTTGATCCGCTCCGTGTAGTTGCCGAACAGGGCGCGCGTTCCCGTTCCATCTGGGTTCGTGACCCACAGCCCGTGGTAGTTCGCGGCGGACCGGTCCACGTAGTCCCAGCGCGTATAGACGATACGCCCGTCCCACAGCACATTCGGATGCCACTCGCTGGTCTCATGAAAGGACAACGTCCGCACGTTTCCGCCGTCCGCGTCCATCCGGTGCAGCGTGTGCGCGGGCAGCGGCTCCCAGGGATTATTGCAGCGCGTGAACCCGCCCCGGCGCGTCGACATGAACGCGACCCCGCCGTCGGGCAAGGGACACGGATCGAAATCGTCGTTGGGGCCGTCCGTCAATCGCCGCAAAGCCCCACCGCCGGCATCCATTGCATAAATGTGAAAACACCGGCGTTCCCTCGAGTAGAAGCCCGGTTTGCCACTTTCCGCACGGGCCGCAAACGCAAAATATAACTCCTCACCGTCATACGACAGCGCCAGCGTCGCATAATTGCCGCGGGGCAGGCGCGCCCCGATGAGGTCCTCTCGCTCCGCGGAACGTCCCGGCGCGGGAAGCACGTAGACCCCGCCGCCGGCGATGTCCCCATAGTCATAGTAATAACCCAGATATTCGTGGAGCATCTGGCAAATAAACCGGCGGCGTTCCATGAACGCGAGCGGATTGCCCGCAAAGAGGGGATTCTTTAGCGCCGCCTCGCGCACGGCCCGGCGCAGAGTGCGATACACGTCCCTGCGTTCCGCCGCGGACAGCGCATCGAATCCTGCGGCAACCCGCCTGCATTGCGCGGTCACGGCGGCCTCTTCCGACAGGTCCGGCGCACCCGGCATGGCGCGCAGGGCCTCAATCAGGCGGTCTCCGCGGTCAAGCAGTCCCAAGAGGGCTTCCAAGTCTTCCGGTGATCGCCCCAAACGCGCTTCCTGGCGTTGCCAATCCAACTCGACCGCGACATCGTAGGCGGAATCGCCCAAGGCCGGCCCAGACATCATCACAGACAAGACAACCGTCAGGGACATCCGTTGAGACATACGCGCCGCGATGCACATGCGCTGCAACTCCATGGAACTGGCGCCTATCTTAGGAGATTTGGCACAACGCAGGCAAAACGTCCTTCGGCTTGCCGCGAGCAAGGTCAAGAATTACGGAAACAGGAAAGCCGCCAGCGCCGCCGCCTCGCCGAAGTCGGGCACAAGGATGTCCGCGCCCGCGCGCAGCAGCCGCTCCCGCTTCTTCTCGTTCCAGCCATGGCCTCTCACTTCGTCCGAGGCCACGCCCAGCGCGATACCCCCGTATTCCTTCACGTTGCGCAATTCGACGGGACCGTCGCCAATGGCCAACACCTCTGGCCCGCTCAAGCCATGTTGTGCGATGAGTTCGCGGATGATCTTTTCCTTCGAGCTTTCCTCATAGGTTCTCAGGGCGCCCCAAATCTCAACGAAATACTGGTCGACCTGCACCACGTGCGCTTCGTTCCGCACGTCGTCACGGTCCGTGCCGCTGAACACGTACAACGTCACGCCCTGCTTTTTCAGCAATTCAAGGAAGTCAACCGCGCCGCGAACGCGTATTTGGTCCAGCGTCAATTCGCCGCGCTGCAGCCGGGCAATCCGCTCGCGTACCGGCGCCATCAGCCGGTCGTTATAGATTTGCTTGTAGCCGTGGGCATCCAGGATTCTCTCTCCCGGCACGAGCCCGTGCGCCCGCACCATCTCGACGAGCCGTTCCATCTGCAGGATGGTATTGATCCCGGTGGTCTCTTCGATCATTTCGTTGACTTCATGTTCGATCTCCGGCGTGATCGGCGTGTCACCGCAGATCATTTCCGTGCAGACCGGCCCCATGATTCGTTGCCAGCCCTCGCGCAGCAGGCTGATGGTTCCGTCAAAATCAAACAGGACGTGCTTGATCCGCCCCGGGGCCGCGTCATTCACAATCTCGATCTGCGTGCCGGACAAATACCGGCGTGTTTCTCCTGCATCCATGAACAAGCTGCTCCTCGCTGTGTGTTTCTTTCGCTTCGGTCCCAAGCCCCGCGCAATCGGCAGTCCCCCGGGGCCTCACTGCTTCGCCCCCGCGCCCGTTCTCGCGCAAGCCATCACGCAGGCTCCGTTGCCGCGCGGCTATTCGACCATGAACTCCACCAGGCAATGGACCGGAATGCCGCGCAGGGCGTCGCGGCCCCGCAACAACGGCAACTCCACGACAAAAGCCGCCTCGGCCACGTCCGCGCCCAGTCGCGACACGAGCCGCGCCACCGCCGCCATCGTGCCGCCCGTAGCCAGGAGGTCGTCCACCAGGAGCACCCGGTCGCCGGCACCTATTGCGTCCACGTGAATCTCCACCGTATCCGAACCGTACTCCAATTCGAAGGTCTCCGCGAGCGTCGCGGCCGGAAGCTTGCCCCTCTTGCGCGCGGGCACAAACGGCACGTCCATTGCATACGCCAGCGCGGCGCCAAAGATAAACCCCCGCGCCTCCGCGCCGACAATCTTCGTAATGCCATAATCCGCATAGCGCGTCTTCCACCCATCGACGACCGCCCGGAATGCGGCGGGTTCCAGCAGCAACGTCGTAATATCCTTGAACTGTATGCCTGCTTTCGGAAAATCGGGCACATTGCGGATCAGCGCCGCCAAATCCATGTGAATATACTCCTGTCGCCGCGGGTTTCTTCGAAGAGTGGAACGCGCCTATTGTGGAGGCTTGCGGCTCTGAAATGCAAGGCGCGGCACCGTGCCGGCAACCGGCTCCGGACGCTGTGACGACGCATTGCACGGGACGGAAGGGATCTTCATAATGAGCGCGTGGCGTTGGCCTTCGCTGCGCGGCAGGCGCGCATGCGTATTGGCGGCGGTCTCAGCACGGAGCACAAACCATCTGATGTCCAACGAGCCAAAATCGGATTCCAGCGGTCTGGAACGTCTCTTCGAGGCCTTCCTCTGGAAAGGGCGCATCGTCATTCTGCTTGCCGTGGGCGGTCTGCTCGTAGGCGCGCTCATCGTGTTTCTCGTCGGCGTGCTCGAAACGGTCTCCTTGGCCGTCCATGCCGCGCAGTCCGTAAGCACCTACGGGTTTGATCAGGACCCCAAGTTCTACAACGAGGTGCTCGTTAACGTCATTACTCTTGTAGACATTCTCCTCGTCGGGATCGCTCTGCTTATCTTTGGCCTCGGCACCTATGACCTCTTCATCTCCCGCCTGGAACCCGCCCAGAAACAGCGGGACATCCGGCACGACTGGTTCGTGTTCGATTCCCTGGATGCACTCAAGGACAAGCTGGGCAAGGTCGTCATTGTCATTCTCATCATCACGTTCCTGAAATCCGTGGTGAACATCGAGTTCAGGGAACCGATCGACCTCGTCTGGCTCGGCGCGGGTATCTGCCTCGTCGCGTTGTCGTTGCGATTCCACACGGAAAAGAAGGGGCTGGCAGATAAAGGCCCGGGGCATGGGAACACCCTGGATGATGTCTGATCAGGGCGTACCGGAGGTGCGCGGGCTTGGCGTGTCGTTTGGCGGTTGCCAGGATTCCGGGATGCGCGCCACGCACACGTTCAGGTTGCCCAGCCGGTGCGAAGCGAACACGACAGCCCTGCCGCTGCGGTCCCAGCCTACATGGGGATGGTCGCCCTCGCCATAGGTGCGGTGGTCCCGCGTCAACAGACGCGGGCGCGTCGTGGCGGCTTCGAACAGCACGATATCCCCGTGCCAGTTGTCGGCGGCAATCCACCGGCCGTCATCACTGCCCGCTGCGTGCCACCAATTGACCCTCGACAGTTCCTCCGGCTCCGCGCCCTCCCACCAGGCGCCCGCGCCCACGACGCGCACCACGCCCGTGTCCAGGTCCAACAGCTTTACATGGGAATCTTCATACGGATACGGGTGAATGCCGCCAAGAAACAAAATGTCGTCGTTCACCCACCAGGACTCATGCGTCACCAGTTCGCCCGGCCAGGCCTTGTACACGTTCCGGGGGATACCCTCTCGCACATCGACGACCCAGAGGCGCTGTTCCTTGCCCGCATAACTGACCAGATTCGGGTCCGTGCGGCTGCACTGCACGTGCCAGGCATGCCCCGTCGAATCCACGATGTCACACACCTTGCGCACCGCGCCCGTCGCGGTCTCAATCACATATACGCCTTCGACGCTGCCCGGTTCGGCTTCTTTCATGCCCACGGACAAAAAAGTCCCGTCCGCGTTTTCGTTCAGAGAAGAATGGAGTTCTCCCTCCGGCAAAGCGCCAATGACCCGCTCGACGGCCTGGACCGCCGATGGACGCGCGGCGGTGTCTTGCGACACGCTGATACGCAGGCGCAGTTCCAGCACATCCCGGCCCCGGACCGCGAAAACGCCTGGGAAATCCCGCGCCGCCGTTACCGCGCCCAAGGCGCCCCGCTCCGTATCCAGGCGCACGAGTTCGCCCGTCGCCGTGAGGTAGCCCATGTGTCCCCCCTCGCCTTCGCGCGACGACAGGAAGATGATCATGGATTCGTCGGACAACCAAGACCGTTCATGAAAGTACAGGTTGACGTCGCGCGCGGGGTTCGTCGTGAGATAGACCAGTTCCGCGCCGGTAGCGGCGTCCTTTTCCAGGCGGTGCTCTGCAGGCAGCACCGTGAGGGCGTACGATTCCTGCGCGTCAGCAGCAACGGTCAGGGATACCATGGCGCATCCGACAGTCAGACCAAACGTGAAAATGCGCATGGCACTCCAGCCTCCCGCGGGACGCAATCGTTCATTCCCTGTCGAAAGACGTCCCGGAAACCGCTCAATCCGTGTGGCGTTCCAGGGCGCGCTTCCAGCGCTGGTCGGTCCACTCCTGGACGGCGCCGATGGTGCCGTCATCCGCGGAACGGAAGCGGCCCTGGAGTTCCAGAAACTCGCGGACGGGCTTGAGCGCGCCCTGTTTGGCAAGCGCCTTGCTTCGGCTGGTGAGCCGGAATACGCCTTCCTCGATTTCGTAGAGGAGAAACACGCCCGTTTCGACGGCGAGCCGGCCCAGTTCGACCGTGTCCTTGGGCGCGAATTGCCAACCCGAGGGGCACGGGGCGTTCATGTGCATGTAACGCGTGCCGTGTATGCCTTTGGCCTTCTTGACCTTGTCGTAGAGGTCGCCGGGATAGGACGGGCTTGCGGTGGCTACATAGGGAACGCTGTGCGCTTCCATGATGGCGGGAACATCCTTTGGAAACTCGCACTTGCCAATGGAGGGCGAAGTCGTGGTCTTCGCGCCGAGGGGCGTCGATCCGGAGCGCTGCGTGCCGGTGTTCATATAGCCTTCGTTGTCGTAACAAATGTAGAGGATATTTGCGTTGCGCTCCGCCGCGCCGCTGAGCGCCTGGATGCCGATATCCGCCGTGCCGCCGTCGCCCGCCATGGCAACCACGGTCGTGCTCTCCCGGCCCAGGGCTTTCAGGCCCGCCGCGACACCCGAAGCGCTTGCGGCAGTGCTCGGAAATGCGCAATTCATGATGGGCACGGTCACGGACGACGTGGGATACATGCCGCCCAGCACGGTAAGGCAGCTTGCCGGCACCACGAAGATACAGTCCCCGCCCAGCGCCTTTGTGATGTGCCGGAACGCGATACCGAGGCCGCAGCCCGCGCAGGCACGATTGCCGGGCAACATGAATTCGGTTTCTGGCAGGGTCAACGCGGTTGTCGCCATGATATCTCCCGTGGCATGGGTGTCTCGCCCATGCGCTCCTGTGCAAGGGCAGGATGCCCGTGCCACGTCTGTGCGTTTCCGCACGGGCAGGATGCCCGTGTTACAACTGCAAATTTACCCAGCCGGTCGGCTTGCGCCCGTTTCCGGCGTCCATCCGCATGAGGCTCTCGCGTACCGCCGCGACCAGTTCACGCGCCTTGACGTCGCGCCCGCCCAGCCCAGCGATATAACCATGTACCGCGGGCACGGCATCGCGCCCGTGCAACGCTGCTTTCAAGTCGCAGCAGATTGGCCCCTCGTAGCCATAGCTCAGGCTCTTGTCGAATACAACAACCATGTCCGCCCCGGCCACCGCTTCCGCCACCGCCTCATCCGGGAAGGGACGGTACGACCGCAGTCCGAGTACTCCCGCCTTGACGCCCGACTCGCGCAGCGCGTCCACCGCGGCAGTCGCCTCGCTGGCAAGGCTGCCCGCGGCCATCAGCAGCACCTCCGCATCCTCGCGCCGGTAGTCCCAGTATAGACCGCCCCAGGACCGCCCAAAGGCCTGGCCAAAGGCATTGTCGACCGCCACGATGGTGTCGAGCGCGTCACGCAAGGCCGCGTGGTGCAGGTGGCGCAGTTCCATGTAGCCGTGGCACAGCGCGCCATCGGCGTTCGGGCGCGGGTCGGCCAGCGTGACCGGGTTGATGTTGCGCGGATGCGCCGGGTCAAGCACCGTATGCGGCTGATACGGCGGCAGAAACGCGTCCACCGCTTCCTGCGTGGGCACGGCGACCGGCATGACCGTATGCGACAGGATATAGCCGTCGTAGCAGACCATGACCGGCAGATGCGCGGTCTCCGCAATCTTGTACGCCTGAATGAACGTGTCGAGGATTTCCTGGTTGTTGCGGCAGAATATCTGGACCCAGCCGGCATCGCGCATGGACATGGAGTCCTGCTGGTCGTTCAGCACGTTCCAGGGCGCCGCCAGCGCGCGATTGACGCAACCCATCACTACCGGCAGCCGCGATCCGGCCACCCAGTGAATCTGCTCGCACATGTAGGCAAGCCCGTTCGCGCTCGTCGCCGTAAACACGCGCGCCCCGGTCATGACCGCGCCGATCAGCACCGACATGGCGCTGTGTTCGCTTTCGACGGCAATGAATTCTGCATCGAGCACGCCGCTGTCAACGTATTTCGCCAAGTATTCCACCACGGCGGACTGCGGCGTTATCGGGTACGCCGCGATCACCTGCACGCGGCAGAGGCGCGCCGCCTCCGCGGCGGCCTTATTACCCGTGATGACCTGTACATCGAGGTTGCGGGTCATCGTACTCGCTCCTTGTATTTCCCGTGGCATGGGAGTCTCGCGATGCGCTTGCGCGGGCTGGGTGCCCACGCCACACTTATTCTTTTTCGTGCTCGTGCTCCGGTTCGAGCGTGATCGCGCCCGCGGGGCATACCTCAACGCAAATACCGCAACCTTTGCAGTACGTCATATTCACGCCGGGAGGCACCGTGCGCGTAATGACGGCGTCGGGACAGAACATCCAGCATTGCATGCAGGCAAGCTTGCCGCGCTGCACCGCCAGGCATTTCGAAGGGTCGAGGACAGGCCGCGCCGTGCGCCAGTCGCCCGTTTCGCCGGCCTCGCCCACCTTGGGCCAGGACATTGCCAGTTCCTGGTCGCAATCGCGCGTGCCTGGCTTCACGGGCTCGGCGGGAATATCCTCTTTGCGTTTCGCTTCCATCACATCCTCGTGCGTTCGTAGGTGAGCTTGGCGGCTTCAAAGTTCTTCGCCGCGGCCTTGGCTGAAAACGCGTTACGAATGGCTTTCTCCAAGTCGTCCAATCCGATGAGGCCGGTCGCGCGCGCCACCGCGCCCAACATGGCCGTGTTCACCATGGGCGCACCGCCCACGATAAGGCCAAGCTCCTGCGCCGCGCCCGAGGCGTCGGCCGCAGCCACCAGAAAACCGCCCGGCACCGGCAACTGGTCCGGTGCTCGTTTGCTGTTGACGATGACTCGTCCCCCCGGATTCATGCCGGCCGTCGCGCGCGCCGTAACCAGAAGACTATCCTCCAGCACGACGATAATGTCCGGATGTTCCACCTGGGAGAAAATGCGCAACGGTTCCGCAGACAGCCGCGTAGATGCGGTTACGGGAGCGCCGCGCCGTTCCGCCCCGAAAGAAGGCGCCGAAGTGACGCCCTTGAAACCCGCGTGGTAGGCCGCTTCCGCCAGGATGTTCGCCGACGTAATGGCCCCTTGACCACCCCGCCCGTGCCAGCGTATCTCGCAGAACCGGGCGTCAACCACCGGCGGGAAATCGCCGCCCTGCATGCCGTTCTTGGACAATTACTGTATCCTTTTGATATAAAAAGACTTACAACTTAGCGAGTTCGCCGCCGGTCCGGGTCCTGCAACTGGCGTATTCTATCATGCGGCCACATTCCTTACAATGACCCGGGAGCGGAGTGGCGGCTAAAACCGTCCGTTCAGGCCGAGCGGCACATCGCGGAAGATCTGTTCCGGCATCCGAGCCACCGTATCGGGAACGATGGGCTTGAATTCCATGCGCTCGAGGATGTCCCGCTGGATGTCGGCGCCAGGCGCAACTTCCAGGAGCAAGAGGCCTTCCGGCACCAGCTTGAACACGCAACGCTCCGTGATATAAAGCACCTCGCGGCGGTCTTCGCACGCCATGCGCCCGCTGAACGTGATTTGCTGCACGGCATTCACGAACTTCGCTACTTCCCCGTGTTTCTCGATAACGAGCCGTCCATCCTGGATGCTCGTCTTGCCGCCGCCCGCGTCGAACTCGCCGCAGATCAGGCACTTCTTCGAGGCTTGCGTAATGTTCAGGAAACCGCCGCAGCCGATGACTTTCGCGCCCAGCCGACTGACGTTCACGTTGCCTTCCTTGTCCACCTCCGCCATGCCCACGCACGTAGCGTCGAGGCCGCCGCCGTCGTAAAAGTCGAACATGGCCGCCTGAGAGATAAAGGCCTGGGGATTCTTCGCGGGCCCGAAGTTCTTCCCACCCTGCGGCACCCCTCCGATCACCCCGATTTCCGTCGTGAGTGTAATCTGGTCGAGCAACCGCTCTTCCGCGGCCACCTGCGCGACTTCCATGGGCACGCCGATGCCCAGGTTCACCACCATACCGGGCCGCAGTTCCATCGTCGCGCGGCGGCAGATGACCTTCTCCAGATTGAGCGGCATCGGCGCCAGTTCCTTCGCCACGTCCGCGCGCGCCACACCCGTGTACGAGTCGTCACGCTGCACAAAAAGGGTATGCGGATGCGCCTCGGGCGACTGGGCGACCACAACATAATCCACAAAAATGCCCGGAACGACCACTTCCTGCGGCCGCGCCGGCCGGTCGCTCACACGGGCCACCTGCGCAATGACAATACCGCCGTCGTTCCGCGCGGCCAGGGCGCCCTCGAAAATCTCCATGCGCAGCGCTTCGTCTTCGCACGTCAGATTGCCGTTCGGGTCGGCGCTCGTTGCGCGGATCACGGCCGCGTCGATGTGCATCGGCTTGTACCAGAGCATCTCGCGCCCGCCAATCTCAATGACTTCCACAAGGTCTTCGCAGGCGCGCGTGCGCTCGTTCGCCTTGCCCCCTTCAATCCGCGGGTCGACAAACGTGTGCAGGCCCACGCGCGTAATCAGGCCCGGGCGCTTCGCCGCCAGTTCCCGGTACCACTGACACATCGTGCCCTGCGGCCAGATGTAGGTCTCGCACGCGTTCATCGCCACCATCTTCATTACCGCGTGGTTCAAGCCGAGGTGCGCGGCAATGATGCGCCTGACCATCCCCGGCACCGCGAAGTGGTTCATCCCTTGCGGCTCCGCGCTGAACGGGCCAAGCCCTGCCGCCCAGAGCATCGTAAGCCCCTTCGGCGACCCCGTTAACTCGAAGGCGCGCCGAAACGCAGGATAGACCTCCTCGGAGGGCATGGGGACAATCAGGACGGTTGACCCGTCGCCTATCCGGCTTACCGCTTCATCGGCGCTAACCACTTTGGACACGGCATAATCCTCCCTTAATCGCTCGTCACTTCCTCATTCCGGCCCCCCCTGCGGCGCGTATAGTGACAGAACTTTTCGAGTTTTACAAGTTAGACGGGGTTTTTCCGCCGGAAACGACTGGAGATGAGCCGTCCTCCCCGCCGACGACAGATTTCGCCGCGAAATGTGCTTTAATTCCGGTCATTCTTGAGGAACAACGACGCTGGAAACGTAATTGCTGAACAAGGGCCCACCGGAGGTGCGGTACAGTATCTGCCCCGTGAAGTGCGCCGGACCCTGCGCACTGGTGGGCGACTGAACTTCGTAGCGCACCACGACCGGAAACGGAGGCGTCATGAACCAAATCGCCTGCAGGTTGGTCGTTCCAGGTTCCATGAGAACAAGATGCGGTGGCGCCGTTGTGCCCTCAACAATACCCAGGTAAGTCCAGTCTGCCGGGAGCGTCTCCACGACGGCAAGCGCCGTCACCGGTTCATTTCCCGTAAAGGCCAATGCCAATTCGACCAGCAGGGGCATACCCGACGTGTAGGTTGGCCCGTTGGGAAAATTCCGTCCCAACACCATGACGTCCGAGCCGGGCAGCGGTGCATCGCCTTCTCCTTCACCCTCTCCTTCACCCCCTTCCTCTCCCTCTCCTTCACCCTCTCCCTCGCCCTCGCCCTCACCCTCTCCGCCATCCGGGGATATGGGCAAAAGCGTTCCGGATAGAACCTCGCTTTGCATCAATTCTCCGCCGACGTCGTAGAGCACCACGCCGGACAACGTGACGGGCCCGTCTTCTTCTTGAGACGCCGCCAGCGTATAGCGAAAAACCTGTGGTGTCGCCGCGGCCTCGAGCCAATAAAGCTCAAAACGGCCACACTCGACGCGGTCCAGCACGGTCGAAGGCATCGTATCTTCGCCGCATTCGACGTCCAGAAACGTCCAGCCCGCGGGAATGCTGCCAACATACGTCGTTCCGGCGGAGGCGCCGCCCAATACGTCCATTTCGATTTCGACGCGTACACTGCCTCCAGGACTGTAATACCCGCCTGCGGGAAAACCCATGCTGACTTCCATGCCGCCTTGGCTCACCTCAAATGGGTCCCCTTCGCAGCCGTCTTCAGAGGAGACCACCAAGCGGGTATCGCGCTCGCCGGCCAGGACATCGCCGGTGGTGCTATAGAGCGCCAGACCAGGCAACAGTTTCGCGCCCGCGGCATCGAGCGGTACGGCAAGCCGGTAGCGCAGCACCAGGGGCATAGGCAGCGCATCGAGCCAGTAGAATTCGACCCGTCCGCTATCACTCAAGTCCAACACCACGCTGGGCGGCTGCGATGTGCCTTCCTCTATGCCCGCGAAAATCCAGCCTTCCGGTACGCTCTCGACGCGCCCCACGGCCTGAAGAGGCGCATCGCCCGTATAGTCGAGGCATACTTCCACCGGAAAGCGGCCGCCCGGCGTGTAGTACGGCCCCTCCGGAAGACTTCTCGTGCAGCGCATCTCGGGAACCGTCTTGGCTGCATGACCCTTCGCGGGAGCGGGTTCCCGCCTCCCCACGTTCTCAAGCGGTGGAGCGACCGCGAGGTCGCCCTGCGCGATGTCCATACCCGCGGCGTTGACCACGGCCAAGGCGACGCGGTACGCGCCCGGCGTGTCGAACGTGCACACGGGGTCACGCGCAAAGCTGTGCTGTTCGAACCCAAAACTCCAGATATAGGCGAGAACGGGCGAGGCGCCCGGGTCTGAGGTGTTCTTGAATACAACGTCAAGCGGCGCGGGACCCGCGCTCGGGCAGGCCTCGAACCGGGCCGTGGGCAATACCCGCCCGGGACAACCCGTCAGCAGCGCCGCAAGAATGACCACAGAGCCGAGACTTGCGGCCACTCCGTAAATCCCCCGTGACCGGCAAGGCCGCATGACTTCCCCTCCTCGAAACCGGTTACCCGGCCACGCGCACGTTTTTCACGTCCCTACATTACACCCGTAGCCCAAAAGAGGTCAATCCCCTCATCGCTCGCACAGGTTCGCGCCTGGCCGTGCATTCGAGGACTTCAGGACAGCTTGTGAGCTCAGATGCCGCTGCCGGCGATGTGAATGCCGCACTCCTTGTCGTTCTTCTCGAGGTAGTTGAACCAGCGCCAACGCCCGGCGCGCTTGTCTTCGTGCGGCAGGGTCGGGGTGGTGCAGATGACACAACCGATGCTGGTATAGCCCTTATCGTAGAGCGCGTTCTTCGGAACCCGGCGCTCCGCGATATAGGCGTCGATGCGCGCCTGGTCCCAGTCGACCACCGGCGCAATCTTGACGACCTTGCGCCCGTTGCGGTCCACAAGCTGTGCGCGCGGCGTGTTGACCCGGATCTCGGACTGGTCGCGTCGCAACCCGGTGAACCACACGTCGAGCGTTTCGAGCGCGCGCTGGTTCGGTTCGACTTTGCGCACGTTGCAGCAGAACTCCTGCTTGGCCTTGGAATCGAAGAAGAGAAACTCGCCGTGCTGCGCGGTCATCTTCCGGAGCCGTTCCGGGTCGGGTGTGAACCGCTCTATCTCTATGCCATACCGCTTCTCGACGGCGGCCATGACCGCATGGGTCTCTTCGGGCAACCGCAGCGTATCGACCGTGATCACGCGCATCCCCGGCGCAAACCGGCACATCAGGTCAATCATGACACAACCGGTGTCCTGGAAACTCGTGATAATGCCCGCGCGGCCGCCGTGGGCTTCCAGCGCCCAAGCGAACAATTCCTCCGGGCCCATCGCGTTCAACTGAGCTATCGTCTCTTCGCACACTGCCACTGCCATGTTATGCTTCCACCTCGACGCCCAGCCGTCTCTGTATCTCTTCCGTCTCAAGCCGGTGCGCCCAGTCGCCGAACCGTTCGCCGTCCTCGCGTCCGTCCTTCCAAAGGTCGAACAGGCGGACCAGCGTCGGCACGATGTCCTCAAACTTGATCGTTGGAATCAGCGTCTGGTTCAGACGAGTCCCGTTAAAGTCACCGCCGACATTCAGGATGTACCGTTCTGGTCCCTTGCCGATCAGACCGATCTCGCAAGTGCTTGAACGCGCGCAACCGTTCGGACAGCCCGTCATGCGTATGCTGACATCCAGGTCTCCGTAACCCGCCGCTTCCAGCCCCTGCATGATGGCGGGCAACGCCCGTTCCGCCTCGGATTGCGCCAGGCCGCACAGCGGCAAGGCCGGGCAGGCCATTTCCTGACGCCGGATCGCCCCGACGCCGCGGTCCGTGGGGATGGCGTATTCGTCCAGGAGCGCCTGCACGCCCGCCACATCGGCATCCGCCACGTTCGCCAGGACCAGGTTGTGGTGCGGCGTGACGCGCACGCTGCACCGGAACCGCTCGACGACCGCGCGCAGGCCGCTCCGAAACTGGCGCCCGTCCGCAAAGTCGCGAATGCGGCCGTTCTCGACCCATACGCCGACGTAGTTGAGCCCGGGCTGGGCCTGCTGATGCCAACCCAGGTAGTCCGGCTGCGCGTTGGGCACAATGCCGCGGGGCGGTTCAAAACCGCGGCGCGCGTAGACCTCGACCAGCTTGACGAAGGCGTCCAGGCCCATGCGGTCGACCGTGTACTTGAGTCGCGCCTGCTTGCGGTCGGTGCGCTCGCCGTAGTCTCGCTGAATCTTGATGATTGCCTCGCAGATCGGTATCACGTCTTCATACCGCACGAAAGCGACCGGAGAACCAAGCCGCGGATAGGTGCTGCGTTTCGCGTGTGAGTAGCCCATGCCGCCGCCCGCCAGAATCTCGTACCCGACGATGCGTCCGGCCTCGGTCGCCCCGATCACGCCCACGTCGTTCGTATACACGTCGACGCTGTTGTCGAAATCCGTTGCAAGGCCTATCTTGAACTTGCGCGGCAGGTATAGCGTGCCGTAGAGCGGGTCTGCGGCAGGCTCTTCCGGCGCCGGCTCCCGGAACGTGACCGTGCCGTCGGCATTC
>JAGMZX010000108.1 GCA_018005585.1 Candidatus Hydrogenedentota bacterium
CCTTGCCGCTGTCGAGGAACCGCTGCATGTAGTCGAGCAAGGGCAGGTCGGTAAGCCCGTCGCTGTAGTTCGCGAGGAAAACCTCCTCGCCTTCGAGAAACGGCTGGACGGCCTTGAGCCGTTCCCCAACGCAGGTGGTCAGGCCCGTATCGACAAAGGTGACGCGCCAGTTGCTAATGTCGCTATGGAGCAATTGCAGGGTCGTGCCGCCGTCCGCCAGCACGAAATCATTGCCCAGGTATTCGTTGTAATTGAGGAAGAATCTCTTGATCACGTCGGCGCGATAGCCAAGGCACAGGATGAAATCGTTGAACCCGAAGTGGGCGTAATATTTCATGACGTGCCAGAGCAGGGGGCGCTGCCCGCCGAGAGGGACCATCGGTTTCGGCACCTCTTCCAGGGCGCCGCCCGCCTCCGGGCTCAGGGGACGCAGGCGCATTCCCAAACCGCCGCAGAATAGAACGACTTTCATGACCTCCCTCTCATGGGCGGCGCGCGCCTCCGTTCACGGGTATACGGCAACCTCCGGAATGGGCACGATGAAGCGCCCTCCCCAGTCCTGAATATACGCCATCTGCCGCACGATTTCCTCCCGCAGATTCCAGGGCAGGATCAGCAGGTAGTCCGGCCGGGTCCCGGACACTTTCTCGACGGGAAAGATTGGGATGTGCGTGCCGGGGCAGTATTTGCCGTGTTTGAATGGGTTACGGTCCACCACATAGTCGAGGAAATCGGTGCGGATGCCGCAGTAATTGAGCAAGGTGTTTCCCTTGCCCGGCGCGCCATAACCCGCGATGGACTTGCCTTTGCGTCTTGCCGCAATCAGGAATTCAAGCAGCTTATGTTTCGCGGCGATCACCTTCGGGGCGAAGGACTGGTAGAAATCGAGCCCGAACATGCCTTGTTCCTGCTCGACGCCGAGGAGGTGGCTGACGCGCGCCTCGCGCGCGAACCGGGCGCTCTTCTGATGGCACGCGTAGATGCGCAGCGAACCGCCGTGGGTGGGCAGTTCTTCCACGTCGAAGATGCGCAGGCCGTGCGCTTCGAAGATGCGCTGCGTCACGCAAAGGGACAGGTAGCTGAAGTGCTCGTGGTAGATGGTGTCGAACTGGTTGCCCTCGACCAGGCGCAACAGGTGCGGGAATTCCATCGTGACCGCGCCTTCCGGCTTGAGCAGCAGGCGCATTCCCTCCACGAAATCGTTGATGTCCGGCACGTGCGCCAGCACGTTGTTGCCGATGATCAAGTCGGCGGTTTTCCCTTCCGCGGCGAGTTCCCGCGCCAGTTCCACGCCGAAGAAGCGCGCAAGCGTGGGCACGCCCTTGGCGCGCGCGGCCTCGGCCACGTTCGCGGCCGGCTCGATGCCGGTCGCGGGGATGCCGCGCCCGACGAAATACTGGAGCAGGTAGCCGTCGTTGCTGGCGATCTCGAAGACCTGGTTCGCGCCGGTCAGGCCGAAGCGCTGGACGGCCATTGCCACGTAGGCGCGCGCGTGGGCCAGCCAGGAATCCGAGTAGGACGAGAAATAAGCGTAGTGGCTGAAAATGGCCTGGGGGCTTACGTATTCCTGCAGCTGCACGAGGAGGCATTGCTCACACACCCAAACGTGCAGCGGGTAGAATGCTTCCATCTGATTCAAGTGGGCGGCGGGCACGAAACTCTCGCACAAAGGGGACATGCCGAGGTCGACGAAGGTGAGGCGCAGCGGCGCGCCGCAGAAACGGCATGTGGTCTGACCGGTCACGCTCATTCTTGTGTGCCCCATTTGCTGTTGCCTGGACGCATCCATCGTCCGCCCGCGGGCGGGGTCACGGCGCGCACAGGACGTCGAGAAAACGCAAGCCCTCGCGCACGGATCGGCTGAACTGTTCGGGCGCGGGCGCGGGCTCTCCCGGCGCCCAGGCCAGGTAGATGCTCTGGCGCACGATTTCGCAGTAGTCCGGGCTGAACGGGCGGTCGGGGATATTGTTCAGCGTCAGCAGCAACCCCTGCAGTTCGTCGTACACCTGCTGTTCCAGGGGGTCGATGCGCCCATCGACGACGGACTGCTCGTAGGCCGCTGCGCGCTGGCGCAGGCGGTCTTTGTATTGGGCCAGCCGCGCAAACCGGGCCGCGCCGTCTTCGATTGCGGCCAGTTCCTGCTGTACTTGCTGCGCCTCGGCGTAAAACCCGGCGATCCCCTGCTGTATGGCTTCGGGGCTGGCTGTTCCCGGCTCATGGTCCGTGGCGCAGCCATTGATGGCGCCGGCTATGAGCAGGAGCGCCGCGGTCATGCCTGCAAGTGTCGTGCGTCTCACATTCTCCTCCGTTTCCAGGCTGCGACGGCGATCATTAAAACACAGGCGCTAACCACTATGCCACTATGCCCCTCGCGGGCTTCACCGGCGGGGCGGCGTGGCGCCCTTCGGCGCGGGCGCGAGGTCGATCTCGAACAGGTACGGCCAGTTCTTGCCCGTGACGAAGAGACGGTCTCCCGCGGCGTCGTACGCGATGCCGTTGAGCACACCGGGGGGCCTGCCGCGGCACTGCGACGCGAGCAGTCCCTTCAGATTAATCCATCCCGTCACGTTTCCGGTTCCGGGGTCGATGCGCACGATGTAATCGGACTGCCACACGTTCGCGAACAGTTCGCCGTTTACCATCTCGAGTTCGTTGAGCATGGTCACGTAGCGGTCTTTGTCACGGACCTTGATCGTGCCCAGTACCTCGAAGGTCTCCGGGTCCAGGAAATGGAGCACATGCGAGCCGTCGCTCATGATCAGGCGGCTGCCGTCATAGGTGAGGCCCCAGCCTTCGGTCGCGTACGAGAACTGGCCGAGCAGCGCGAAGGATTGGCGGTCATACACGAAGCCGGTGTTCTCCCGCCACGTAAGTTGGATGATACGGTCGCCCACGACCGCGATGCCCTCGCCGAAATAGTCTTTGTCGAGGTCGGTCTGCTGGATTACCGCGCCGGTTTCGAGCGCGACGCGCCGCAGGGACGACACGCCGTGCAGCCCCGTGCCCTCCAGCAGCATGCCCTCTTCATAGACAAGGCCTTGCGTGAATGCTTCCGTGTCGTGCGGGAAAACCCGAACGATTTGATAGGTGTATACCGGGGTCGCGGCAGGAGGCGGTTCGCCTTCCCCCTCCGTTTCGCCTTCGCCTTCCTGCACGGGCGGCCCGCTTGGCGGCCCGGACGGCCCGGGCCGGCAGCACACGCCGGCCAGCAGCAGGCATACGCCCGCCGCGTAAGCCAGAAGACGGGTCCCGGCCCGCTGTGGGGGTCCGAACGGCATATGGAGGATCCTTCTTTGCAGACGCATTAAACCTGATCGGCGGAGATGGGGGCAAGTCCTTGGCGCGGTTACGATTCCAGGCCTGACGGGGGATTCGATTTCTTGATTCGTGATGTCCGGCCCGGTACACTGCCTTTCTCCAAGCGGCGCGCATAACGGGCGCGCGCCGCGAATGTCCGGCCTGATTTCCCCAACGGGGTCAAGGATTGTCACGCAATGAGTCAGTATGTGTTGAAGCCGCTGCCAGGTTACGCGCCCTTCGAGGGGCCGCTGGTGCTGGTTATCATGGACGGTGTCGGCCTGGGGAAGCGGGACGAATCGGACGGGGTGTTCCTGGCGCACACGCCCGTGCTGGATGCGTTGATGGCGGAACCGCTGTACGTGCGGCTGAAGGCGCACGGGATGGCCGTCGGGCTGCCCAGCGATGACGATATGGGCAACTCGGAGGTGGGGCACAATGCGCTGGGCTCGGGCCGGGTCTTTGACCAGGGCGCGAAGCTGGTAAATGCGGCGATCGCGTCCAAGCGGTTGTTTGAAGGCGAGGCATGGAAGGCCGTGGCGGCGCGGGCGCTGTCCGGCGGCGCGGTGCATTTCATCGGCCTGCTCTCGGATGGGAACGTGCACAGCCACATCAGCCAGTTGCTCGCGCTGCTGGACCGTTGCGCGGAGGAGCGTTTCGCGCGCGTGCGCGTGCACGTGCTCACCGACGGCCGCGACGTCGAAGAGCGGTCCGCGCTTGGTTACATCGCCACGCTGGAACAAAAGCTGCGCGACCTGAGCACGGACGGACGGGACTATCGCATTGCCTCGGGCGGCGGCCGTATGGAAGTGACCATGGACCGGTACGAGGCGAACTGGAAGATCGTCGAGCGGGGGTGGCGCACGCATGTGCTGGGCAAGGGGCGTCCGTTTGCGTCGGCGGCGGAAGCGGTGCGGACCTATTACGACGAAGACCCTAACGTCACTGACCAGCACTTGGGCGAGTTCGTGATCGTCGAAAACGGGAAGCCGGCCGGCGCAATCAACGACGGCGACGCGGTGGTTTGTTTCAATTTCCGGGGCGACCGCGCCATTGAATTGTCGCGCGCGTTCGAAGAGTCGCCGTTTCCGTACTTTGAGCGCGAGCGCTGCCCCGACGTGTTCTATGCGGGGTTGATGCAGTACGACGGCGACAAGCTGATTCCGAAGCATTTCCTGGTGGAACCGCCGGAGATCGCGGGCACGATCAGCGAATACCTCTGCGGTGCGGGCGTGCGGGCCTTCGCCGTTTCCGAAACGCAGAAATACGGCCACGTGACCTATTTCTGGAACGGCAACAAGTCGGGCTACGTCGATGAAGCGCTCGAATTGTTCGTGAACATCCCCTCGGACGTGGTCACGTTCGATCAGCGGCCCTGGATGAAGGCGGGGGAAATTACCGACGCGACGTTGAAAGCGATCCGGTCCGGCGACTGGAAGTTTATCCGCCTGAACTATCCCAACGGCGACATGGTCGGCCACACGGGCAATCCCGCCGCGGTGCGTATTGCCGTCGAGGCGGTGGACCTGGGGCTGGCGCGTCTCCTGCCCGCGGTGCGCGAGAAGAGGGGCGTGCTCGTCGTCACGGCGGACCACGGTAATGCGGACCAGCTGTTTACGGTCAAGAAGGGCAAGCGCGAGCCGCACGTGGCGCACACGTTGAATCCCGTGCCCTTTATCATAAAGGATTTCAGCGGCGGGGACGCGTTTCGGCTGGCCGGCATCGCGCAGCCCGGTCTCAGCAACGTGGCCGCGACGCTGCTGGCGCTGCTCGGCTTTCAGAAACCGGAAGAATATGACCCCGCTCTGGTGCGTCTATGATTGTAGATTGTACCGCGCGCCATAACCGTTACAACGTGAAACGGGAGGTCGGCTTGGTCTCATGCGCGTAGTCATTGCGCCGGACGCTTTCAAGGAATGCCTGAGCGCCAAGGCTGTCGCGGATGCGCTGTCGAACGGCTGGCGGCGCGCTCGAGCGCAGGACGATTTGCGCTGCGTGCCCATGGCCGATGGCGGCGAAGGCACGGTGGACGCGCTGGTCGCCGCGACGGGCGGCCAATATATCGAGCACACGGTAACGGGCCCCCTGGGAACGCCGGTCACCGCGCGTTACGGCGTGCTCGTCGGCGGTATGATTGCCGTCATCGAGATGGCCGCGGCTTCGGGGCTTGCGCTGGTGCCGCCGGAATCGCGCGACGCGGCGCGCGCCACCACGCGCGGCGCCGGAGAGCTCATCGCGCACGCGCTGGACCGCGGGTGCCGCCGCATCATCGTTGGAATCGGCGGCAGCGCGACCAACGACGCGGGCGCCGGCATGGCGCAGGCGCTCGGTATTCGCCTGCTGGACGCCGAGGGGCGCGAACTGCCGCCGGGCGGTCTCGCGCTGCGCGGACTTGCGCGAATCGTGACGGAGGGGCGGCACCCCGGTCTTGCGGCATGCGAGGTGCTCGTCGCCTGCGATGTGGAGAATCCTCTTTGCGGCCCGAACGGCGCATCGTTGTTTTACGGGCCGCAGAAGGGCGCCGACCTCGCGACGGCCCGCGCGCTCGACGACGCATTGCGCCATTTTGCGGATGTCGTGGGAGAGCAACTCGGCGTGGACGTGGCCGATGTGCCGGGCGCGGGCGCGGCGGGCGGCCTCGGCGCCGGTCTGTTCGCGTTCACCGGCGCGCGGCTGCGCCCCGGCGTCGTCTTGGTCGCCGAAGCGTGCGGCCTTGAAGCGCATATTGCGGGCGCTGACCTCGTGATTACGGGTGAAGGCAGGATGGACCGGCAGAGCGTTTTCGGCAAGACGCCCATCGGTGTTGCGCACATGGCCCGCAAACACGGCGTGCCGGTGGTGGCCGTTGCGGGCGCGCTCGAACCGGGCTTTGAATGTGTATACGATCACGGCATTACCGCTGCGCTGAGCATTGTGCGCGGGCCGATGCCGCTGAGCGACGCGATCGCGGGAAGTGAAACCGCCTTGGCCGATACGGCGGAGTCGTTGGCCAGAATCTGGGGTGTGCTGGCCCGCGCGCGCGGCGGGCCAGCGTAGGAAGCGCGCGCACAGGCGTGCTCCGCCAACAGAGACTGTTATGCATCCCGCATTTGAACATATCGTCTTCGCGGACGCGCCGCAGGCCGCACGTTTTCTGGACGGCCTGATGCGCGGCGGCGATGATTCGCTATTCGCGCATCTCGCGGCGGCGCTGGTGGAGACCGCGCACCCGAGCCAGTCGCTGGTGCGCCTCGAGCGGTACCTCGAGGCTGTCCCCGACCGCGCCGCCGTACTGGAGCGTTTCAGCAGCAGCCTCGCCTCCACGCGCCTGGCTGTCACGCTCTTCAGCCAGAGCCATTTCCTGACCGATATCGTATGCCGGGAGCCGGAGTTGCTGCCCTGGTTGTGTGACTCGGCGGAGCGTTCGCGGCCCCGCTCGCGCGACGACATGCTCGCCGACCTGCTGGCCTTCGAGGGGGTTCCGGAAGACTACGAGACGACGCTGCACGCCTTGCGTACATTCCGCCGCCGCGAAATCGCGCGCATCGCCATCCGCGACATCTTCGAGCACGCGTCCGTGCCGTCCTTGACGCTGGACCTGTCCAATCTGGCCGATGCCACGCTCGAGGTGGCGCTGCGCGCGTCGCAACACCATGCGTCGCGCCGGTTCGGGCAGCCGCGGTGCGTGGACGCGGCGGGCAGCGCGCGCGAGGCAAGCCTTGTCGTGCTGGGCATGGGCAAACTGGGCGGACGCGAGCTCAATTTCAGTTCCGATATCGATTTGCTCTTTCTGTATACGGACGAAGGCCAGACGACCGGCGACGGCGGGCGCGTCACGGCGAACGCGGACTATTTCCGCAAGGTGGGCGAGCTATTGATCAGGGCCGTGTCCGAGCAGACGGCGGGCGGCCAGCCTTTCCGCGTGGATATGCGGCTGCGTCCCTTCGGCGCGACGGGGCCGCTCGCAATCAGCCTGGAGGCGGCCATCGATTATTACACGACCTACGGCCGCGCATGGGAGCGGCAGGCGTTGATCAAGACGCGTTCCTGCGCGGGCGATATTGCGCTTGGCGACGCGTTTATCGAGCGCATGAGACCCTTTGTGTTCCCCCGTTTCTTTGACGACGAAACCCTCGACGACATCCGAGAGACGAAGCGCCAGGCGGAACTGCAGATCGAGCGGCGCGGCGAGACGGACCGGGAAGTGAAACTCGGGCGCGGCGGTATCCGCGACATAGAATTCACCGTCCAGATGCTGCAGCTGCTGAATGGCGGCGCATGGCCGGAATTGCGGACCACGAACACGCTTGAGGCCATTGAGGTGCTTGGACGCCGGCACTACCTGTCGCCATTCGAGGCGAACGCGCTTGCGAGCCATTACGCGTTCCTGCGCCGCGTCGAGCACCGGCTCCAGATAGAAGGCAGCCGTCAGCGCCACGCGCTGCCCGCGGAGCCGGAAGCGCTCGACGAGTTCGCGCGGCAACTGGGGTTTGTGGACGGCGCATCGTTCATGAACGTGTATCGCGATTACACGCAGGAAACGCGCGCGATTCTCGACCGCTTTCTGGCCGCGAAAGGTTCGGGCGACCTCTGGATCGGCGATCTCCTGAATCCGCGATCGGACGGCCACGTGGGCGCGCCTCGTTTGACCAAACTGGGATTCCGAGAACCCGAACGCGCGCGAAAAGCCCTGCTCGAACTATGTGTCGGGCCGCCCGACAACCCGCATACGCAGCATGTGCGCCAGGACTTTGCTGACGTTGCCCCGGGCCTAATCCGCGCGCTGGGCCGCGCCGCCGACCCCGATCGCACGCTGATGCGCCTCGCGACGCTCTTGCCGCGCGTTGCCACGCCCGGCGCCCTGTACCAGATTCTGAAGTCGAAGAGGGAACTCAGCGAATACCTCGTGCAACTGGTTTCGAACAGCGAGTATTTGATGACCATCCTCGTGCGCGACCCCGGACTTTTCGACCTGCTCGGCACCGGCGAGGCGCTCGATACGCCGGCCACGCGCCGGGAACTGCGCGAGGAACTGCGCTTCCTCGCAAGCGGGTACGACAAGAGCGCCGCAATCTACCGGTTCCGTGACGGGGCGATGCTGCGCGTCGGCCTGCGCGAACTCGTGCGCGACATCGCGCTGGCGCAGGTCGGCGATGAATTGACGCTCATTGCGGAAACCGTGCTGGAACATGCCCTCGCTGACGCGCGCCGGAAAGCCGCGGAAAGGTATGGCGCAACGGATACGCCGTTCGCCGTGCTCGGACTCGGCAAGCTGGGTGGTTGGGAGATGGGCTACGGCAGCGACCTCGACCTCATCTTCGTCTATGACAGCGACGGCGGCGGGCCGGGCGGCATGTCGGCGCAGGAGTATTTTTCCGCCGTGGCCGCGTACACCATCAACCGGCTCACCGACCACACCCGTTACGGGGTCCTGTATGACATCGACGCGCGGCTGCGGCCCGACGGCAACAAGGGAATGCTCGCCGTGGGACACCGCCGCCTGGACGAGTACTATCTTGACGAGGCGCAGTCGTGGGAGCGGCTCGCGCTGATGAAAGCGCGCGCGGTCGCGGGCGACCTGCGTTTTGGCCTGCACGTGGAGCGGCAGGTGAAGGACCTTTCGTTCTCGCTGCCGCTCAGTTCGGATACGCTTGCGCGCATCGAAACGCTGCGTTCGAAGCTGGCCGAGCAGTCCACGCCGCTCGATCTCAAGCGCAGCCCGGGCGGCATTAATGAGATCGAGTTCATCACGAGGCTCTGGCAACTGCGGTATGTTCACGAACTGCCGGAACTCAAGCGCGGCGACGTCTTCGGCGCGCTGGATATTCTCATGGAGAATGGTCTTGTGGACCCGCCGAAATGCGCGGCGCTCTACGACGCCTATGGCCAGTTGCGGCGCATTCTCAACCGCATCCGCATGATGCACGGAGGCCACGAAACGGATTTGCCCGCCGACCCGGAAAGCCGCCGCGAACTCGCGGCCCGCCTCGGCATCGTCACGCCCGACTTGGCGGCATACGTCGATGAACACAAGAAGCGGGTCCACGCGATCTACAACGAAACGCTTGAGCACGGCCCGGCAACGGCGTAAGGCCGCCGCAATGCCTGCAAGCCTCGGGGCGGCCCCTGCCTGCGGGTGGCATCCGCGCCCGCGAAACCCGCGGAGACAAGAACCGGTCTTACCCAGCGGGTATGGTTATCTGACAAACAGAGGGTGTTTGCCTCATGACGGTGGGATTCGCCGTTCTAGGCCTTTTCGTGAACAGTGTCGTGTCAGTGAACGCCGCGGCGGGGGACCGCCTCAATCTGCCCGATGGCTTCCTGCTCGTTGCCCATCGCGGCGGCGTGGTCACGGAGACGACTCCAGAAAACAGCTTTGCCGCGCTTGAAGAAGCGATCCGCCGGGGTTACACCCACGTTGAAGTGGACGTGCAATGCACCGCGGACGGATACCCTGTTTGCCTGCATGACCGCAGCCTCAAACGTGCTGCAGGCGTGGATGGGCTTATTGACAAGCTCACGCTCGCGGAGGTGCGCGACCGCGCGCCGGAAGAGAGGGTGCCCGGCTTCGACGCCTATTGTCAGCGGTGCGCGGGGCGTATCGGCCTGATGGTGGACATCAAGATGTGTCCGGAATCGTTGCGCGGCGTGTTTGCGGAACGGCTGCGCGGCAGTCTGGAGCGGCACGGGTTGTCGGGCAACACCTTGTTCATAGGCCGGTCCGAACTCCGGCCCTATTTGGAAGGCGGGGGTCTGATGAACTGGCGCGGCGGCGCGGCCGCGCTGGCGCTCGCGCAGGACATAGGCCGCAACTTCTTCGTGTTCCGCCATGCGCCCGACCTGGACCGGGAACGCGTCCGGGCGTATCAGGCGCGCGGACTCCAGGTCATTGTCAGCATCAACACCGCTCATTACCGGGGCCGGGATCCCTTGGCGTCCGGCGCTCGAGATGCAGCCGCCATGCTGGCCCTGGGAGTCGACGGGCTTCAAATCGACAGCGAATACGAGCCCGCGGTGAAAGCATTCTTCAAGGACAGACCCGCCGTGACGGACGACAGACACCCCGCCGCGCTGGCGGATGCCCGGCGCGACGAATAACGGAACCGAGTTTGGAGCCTCCTGCCGCTTCCCCGTGGCATGCCTTCGCGCCTGACACCAGCGCCCCGGATTTGCTACCCTTTTCCGGAGGCCGGTTGCGCCTTGGGAGATACGGGCATGTCAGGCTGGAAATTGTGGACTCCTGCTCTTCTGCTGGTCTTGGCGGCCTTGCCTGCCCAAACGGCGGCTTGGCTCAGCGCTTGTGAGTACGCGGACGCTCAGATTGTGGTCGCGGATAGCGCGGCGCCGTCCGAACAGTATGCCGCGCGTGAGTTCCAGAAGTATTGGGAACGCTGTACGGGGCACAGGCTGCCTGTCTCCCACGACGCGGCGCCGGGCGTCACGACGATCTGGATTGGCCGCGATGGGATGCGCCTCGTGGACCGCCTCAACCTCGACGGTCTGGGCGACGACGGATTCCACGTGCGTTCCGTTTCGCTGCATCAAGAACGGGACATGCAGTACCTGTCGTTCCGCCGCGAGACGCGTCTGCCGTTGCGTGCGCGGCACTTGCTGATTGCAGGCGGCCGGCAGCGCGGCACGCTATACGGCGTTTACCAGTTTTTCCATGATTGCTTTGGCGTGCGCTGGTTGACGCCTGAGACGACGCATATCCCACCGCCGCCGGACGAAATCCCCGAGCTCAACTGCCGTTTTGTGCCGCCCATTCCCTACCGCGACACGAATTACTGGGTGTTCACGCGCAACCCGGAATTTGCGGTGATTCACCGGCTCAATGGCAACAGCGTTTCCGCGATAGCCGGCGAGATGGGCGGATTCATCGGCTACGCAGGCGGATTCGGCCACACCTTCCACGACCTCGTGGACCCGGAAGTATATTTTGAAGAACATCCAGAGTATTTTTCGGAGACCGGCGGCGAGCGGACGAAGCGTTCGCAACTCTGCCTGACGAACCCCGAAGTCGTTCGCATCGCCACGGAAAGCGTGCGCGAACTGCTGCGCGCCAACCCGCCCAACCGCCGGATTGTGAGCGTCACGCAAATGGACTGGCCGTTCTGGTGCGAATGCGCGAACTGCGCGGCCGTGGACGCGCGGGAAGGCTCTCATGCGGGCACGGTTATCCAATTCGTGAACATGATCGCGGAAGCTGTCGCGGACGAGTTCCCTGACGCGATGATTGACACCTTCGCGTACACCTACACGCGCAAACCGCCGAAGCATGTGCGCCCGCGCGATAACGTAGTCGTACGGCTGTGTTCGATCGAATGCGATTTCGCGCGCCCGCTCGCGGACCGTTCGAGTGACGCCAACCGCGCGTTCCAGCGCGACATCCAGCAGTGGTCGCGCATCACGAAGAACCTGTATATCTGGGACTACACGCAGAACTGGCACGCCTTCCAGGGGCCGCACCCGAATGTCCAGGTCCTGCAGCCGAACGTGAAGTTTTTTCTCGATCACGGTGTCAGCGGCGTTTTCGAGCAGGCCGCCCACTCGCCAGGCGCCGATTTCGAATATCTTAAGGCCTACATTCTTGCGCAGGCGCTCTGGGACCCGGACGTGGATTGGCGCACGCTCTACGATGAGTTCCTCGCGTTGTATTACCGCGAGGCCGCGCCATTCATCCGCGAGTATCACGCCCTGATCACGAACAAGGTCTTCGCGGACAATTACGCGCTGGGCATCTTCTCGAAGAGGGAGTGGATGGACTACGCGACGGTTGAGAAGGCCGAGGACATCTTCCGGCGAGCTTTCGCAGCGGTCCAAGACCCGGAAATCATGGAACGGCTCAAGCGCGCTTATCTTCCGGTGCAGTACGCGGCATTGACCTGTCCGCCCGTGGTGGAAATCGCTGAAAACGCATATCTCCTGCGCCGTCCGCCCAGCCTCACCTTTGACGAGTACTGGAAGGTGCTGGAAGGCTACGGAGTAACGCATCTGGCCGACCCGGGGATCGAGGAATTCCGGCGGCGGCTGAATGGCCAAACGCCGCCGCGTCAGCAAGAGATTCCCTTCGCGCGCCTGGAAAATGACGCCTGCGAGGTGTGGATAGTGCCTGAAATCGGCGGGTCTGTCGTGCGTTTTCGCGACAAACAAGGCGGGACGGAGTTATTGCGGGGGTTTCAGACTCCGTTTGCCGGCGCCGGCATGATGCAAGAGTGGAACATCATAGACCCGAAGGACCCGCATATCGAGGAGATAGTGGCAAGACGATACGAATGGCTTGACGGGGAGCCGGGCGGCGTAGCCGTCCGCGCGAAACTCGACAATAGTCTGGTCATTACCCGCCGGATGCGCCTCGCAGACGACGGACTATACGTGGCGCTGGAATTCTCGAACGGCGGCGGCGACCTTGTCGTGCCGCGCGTCAAGCTGCATCCGGAATTCGCGTATGACGCCCATCGCGACCCTGAAATCTGGTTGTACCGCGACGGTGCGTGGTCACGGCAGCCCCTCCTTTTCACCACTGGCAGCGAAATCGCGGCGGAAAGACTTGAGGCGGCCGGCGTCACGCGCTGGGCCCTGCGGCTGCCGAAACGCAGCGGTTTTCTCGTGAATACGGTTGATCCAGAGCAACTCGACGCGCTCTTCTACTTCTACAACCGGTCGACAGGGTGCGTGAATCTCGAATTGTATCCCATTCAGGCGCCCTTGGAACCCGGCGAATCCAGACTGCTCGAGACCGCCTATTGCATCGCGCCGCGGTTGCCCTCTTAGCACGCCATTTCAGAAATACGGTCACGCGTGGAATGCGCGAGCATGTTTGCGCTCTGCTCTTTGCGGAGCTTGCCCCGTCAAGTGGGCCGCCGGGCAGCGAGCTGCCCCAAAGAAGCGGCGGCAAGCTACCGCACTCCCCGTGAACCGCGGCAATACGTTAGCGAACCTGTAGAACAGCCCAATTGGCCCGCCAATGCCGCGATTCGGCTGCCCGACGCGCCGGATTGCGGCATTTCCGGGAATTTTAACCCTCTCATGTGCGGTTCCTGCCTGAGACGGGGGATAACAGGAGCCGCCTGCGGTCAGGCCGGTACGCCCCGTGAGAGTATTGTGGAAAAAAGACCTCAGATACCCTTCGCGCTATGGTGTCTCGCGGCTGTATTGTGCGTGGCAACGCTGTGCCTCATCTTTCTCGGCGGGCAAGTCAAGAGCCACGAAGCAGGGCTTGCCGTGCCCGATTGGCCCCTGACCTACGGCCAGAACCCCATCACCTATCCGTATCAGGACTGGGTCGGCAACATTTTTCATGAGCATTTTCACCGGTTGTGGGCGGGCAGCGTGGCCACGCTGACGCTGATCTTGGCGCTGTTGCTGCAATTCTTTGAGCCCGCGCGCTGGCTGAAAGGGATGGGCTGGCTTGCGGTTTGCGTGGTGTTATTGCAGGCGACGCTGGGCGGGCTGACAGTACTCTTCAAGCTCCCCGTACTCATATCGAGTTCGCACGCGCTGCTTGCCCAGACCTTCTTTGCGATTACGATTGTCATCGCCTTCGGGCTCTGGCGCGCGTGGAACCAGGAAGTCGTGCCCGAACAGACTGCACACGCCGGGAGCCTGCTCCGCTGCTCGTACGTTCTCATCGCACTCGTATATCTACAGCTTTTCCTCGGCGCGCTGATGCGCCACACGGAGTCGGGGCTCGCCGTTCCCGACTTTCCGGCAACAGGCGGGCAGTGGCTGCCGCGTTTCGATGGTGCGATGCTCGCATGGATCAACGACTGGCGTTTCGAGCATGCGAACGCGTTGGGCCAGGACCTTGAGCCGGTGACGATGGGCCAGGTCGTCATTCATTTTCTGCACCGTGCGGGCGCGTTGGCCGTGCTGTGCGGCGGGCTGCTCCTGACGCTTCAATCGTACCGTCAGCGGGCGGCTCACCCCTTGCTGTTCCGCACCGCCGGATACCTTTGGGCATTACTGCTCGCGCAGATCACGCTTGGCGCGCTTACCGTCTGGACGGCGAAGACCCCCTTGATCACGAGTCTGCACGTTGTCACAGGCGCGGCATTTCTCGGGTTCAGCGTGGTCTATGCGGCCCGCGCGTGGGTGCGCACGCCGTCTGCAACGCCCGCGCTGCGGGACCGCCCCTCGCTTGAGAGCAAAGAAGCAGGTTCGGGGCGTTCGGCACGCGCCCGGTCGCGGGGCTCGCGGCGGTTCCGCGCATATTTGGAACTCACGAAACCGCGCATCTTCACGATGGTGATGATTACGACCGCGTTCGGTTTCAGCATGGGCCGGGGCGGTCCGCTGCCGTTGTATCTGCACGTAATCACACTGCTGGGCACGGGGATTACCGCGGCGGGCGCGGGCGCGCTCAACCAGTATTACGAGCGCGAAGTGGACGCGCTCATGAAACGCACGCGGCGGCGGCCCTTGCCCCAGCACAGGATTGCGCCGGGCAACGCGCTTGCGTTTGGTCTGGTGCTCACGTTGTTGGGCGGAGCCATGCTCTGTCTGTTCGTGAACGTGCTGTCCGGCGCGCTCGCGTGGCTCAGCGCGCTGCTTTATGTCGGCGTCTACACGCCGCTGAAGCGCTATTCATGGCTGAACACGACGATGGGCGCCATTCCGGGCGCGATCCCGCCGCTCATCGGCTGGGCCGCCGCGACGGGCCAAATCAACCTCGGCGGGTGGGTCCTGTTCCTGATCCTGTTTCTCTGGCAGCACCCCCATTTCTACAGCATCGCGTGGATGTTCCGGGACGACTACGGGCAGGCGGGATTCCAGATGCTTCCTGTCGTGAAGCCGGACGGCCGCGCCACGCTGCAACAGAGTCTCGGCGCGGCAATCCTGCTCGTTCCGATAGCGTTGATGCCGACGTTCGTGCGCGTGGCGGGCTGGCCCTATTTCGCTGGCGCATTGGTTTGCAGCCTGTGGTTTGCCGTCGTTTGCGCGCGCTGGCGCATGACCCGCACCAACCGCGACGCGCGCGGCGTCCTGCGCGCGTCGGTCATCTACTTGCCGCTGCTGCTCCTGCTCATCATAGCCGACGCGGTCATCAGTTGAGCCGCCGCTCTCACGGGTCCCCGCCGCCAAGCAGCGTCAACGGGTCCCGATTACCCAGCAGCAGGTAGTCTTTATTGGTAACGGGCCCGTAAACCGCATAGCGGAGCGCTTCCGCGGCGCCGTATTCCTCCAACAGCTTTTCGCGCGTGAGATAGAAATAGGGCGCTGGCCCGTCGAGCCCCGCGCGGATGTGCGTCATGTCTTGAACTTCTTTGATGGGACGCGCCGCGTAAAATGCGAACGGCGGTTTCAACACCGTTGCCTCGACCGTGTATCCTTGCGCAATCAGCCGCCCGCAGAGCACGCCCAGCTCTTTCGGTGAACGGCCGCCGGTATAATGGAAACCGCGCGTGAGCAGTCCCGCGGTCATCACGAGTGCCACCGCCACGGCGACGCGCGTGAATGGACTCGCCGCACGCCGCCGCCAAGGCAGATAGAGCACACCTATCGCCGTGCAAGCGAGAATTGCGGTTTCCGTGAATAGCACGGGGTGAAACTCGCCGAAAAACACCCAGGGGACCAGCCCGGCCGCGCCCACGGTCAGGATGCCCTGTACGAGCCGCCGCCACCAGTTCAAGTATGCGCTCCAGTGGGTTTCGCAGTTTCCCTCAACGTACAGCGCGAACTGGCGGCCCACCGGCATGAGCAGGAACGGGGCCGCGGGCAGCACGTACTTGTTCTCCTTGCCCGCGATGAGACAGAACGCGAATACGCTGAGCAGGCCCATGAGAAGACTGAAGCGGTAGAAACGGTCGCCTTCGTTCCAGCAACGCTGCGACAAGTGCAAGGGCAGCAGCAGGCCCCACGGCGCGAGGATGATCGGCAGCATGTACAAATAATAGAAGGGGCTGCCGGCATTGATCGCCGTCGCGCTGTGCGTGCGCTCGATTACCTGGTCCGACAGCAGCGCGCGGATATCCTCCCAACCGATGCGCTGCAGTACGAGCAAGGCCCAAGGCGCCGTGACCGCAATGCCGAGCGCGAGCACGACCAGCAGAAACGGCAGGCCGCGCAGAAGTTCTTTCCCCGCCGCGCGAATTCCGGTAATGGTCCAGATAGCGGCAAAGAGCGCGAGGGCCAGCGGAAAGGGTGTTGATATCCCGGCAAACCCGGCCAGCCAGAGCGCGACGGCGAGGGCAAATACGGCGAGCGTCCAGCGCGCGGGAGCGCGCAGCGAGAGTTGCGGCGTTTCCCGTGACGTAATGCCCCATGCCAGGAATGCGGCTATGACGAAGATGTAGGCGGGCGGCCCCTTGAGCAGGCTGGCCGCGCCCAGCGATACGCCGCCTGCCAGCGCGCAGCCGAGTGCGCGTGCGCGCGACGCCGCCTCGAGCGCGGCGTACAACGCCATGACGGTCAGGAACACCGCCAACGTCAGCGGCACATCCAGATTGGCCCAACGGGCGTTCAAGAGCACATACGGGGCAGAGGCGGTGGCCATGGCGGTCCAGCGCGCGGTCAGGTCGCCCGCGCGCCGTCTGAGACCTGCATACACGCAAACGCCGAGCAGGACGCCCGACAATGCCGTTGGCACGCGGCCCAGAAACTCCGAAGGGCCGTCTGCTGCCGCGTACAGCGCGGCAATCGCCCAGAACAGCAGGGGCGGCTTGTTGAGATACGGCTGCCCGTTCAACGTGGGGACGACATATTCGCTGTCGCGACACATCTCGGCGGGCGGTCCCGCGCGTTGCGCCTCGATATCGTCCCAGACGTCCATCCGCCCGAGTTCGAGAGACACGGCGAGGCCGATCAGGCAGGCCAGCAACAGCGCGAACCGGCCCGGTGATATCCGGGCGAGGAATTCGCCCGATATGCCCGGCGGCAATTGGGTTCTCGCGGGTGCGCTGCCGTTCACGCTCGACCCTTGCGGTTGCGGTTGTTGCCCTGGACGCATCATGGTCTGCGCCTCGGGCAATAGATCATGGCCCAAGAAGCCCGACGGTTCAAGCCGCTGTGGCGTTACCCCAATTCCACAAGCACTTCGTGGCGCCCCTCCGTCAGGTCGAGCCAGGCCGACCGGTGCGGCCTGCCGTCGATGCTGATGTGCTTGACCTTGCCCCGTCCTCGCCATGTGACCGCGTACACGGCGTGTTCGTGGCGCAGATTGAGCACGCGCGTGAGGGGGTAGTTGTCGATGGGGCGCGGCACACCGATGTGCCACCCCTGTTTTCCGTAGTCCAGGCCGTAATGCAGATGCAACACGATGCCGAAGTAGGGGCTGTTGTCGAGCAGGCGTCCCGCGGGCAGGCGCCGGGCGGCGGCGGTCAGTTCGGAGAAATCGTTGGGGCTCACCGGCACGTGGCCGCCGAAGGGCGCCTGGGTCAGCGGTATGCTCGAGTCCAGCGCATGTTCGAGCACGGCGTGCAGCAGGGTCGCCGCGTGGGGGATGTCATGCCGCAGCCGGACGCACACGTCCAGCAGCGTCATGAACGTGTCGCAGAGGTACGGCGGGTATTTTGGCGCGGCGCGGCCCCGGGCATACGTGCACTGGCTGTCGATCCAGTCGTAGGCCGTCTCGATCAGTTCGGGATTCTCCACCAGCCCGAGCCAGAACGGCACGACGTTCTCGTAGAGCGCGAAATCAGTCCAGGGCGTGCCGGTGCGGACGCGCCGCCCCGTTTGCCAGTTTTGACGGCGCGGGCCGATTTCCGCCGGTTCTCTGTAGTCCAGGTGATTGATGAAAATGCCGCGCTCCGGGTGCCATAGGCCGCCATACTCGTATGAGGTCAGGGCAGCCTGTTGCAGTGCCTCCGCTTCGCGCCGCCAGCGCGCCGCGTACGAGAACTGGCCGATGGCCTCTTCAATGAACGCTAGGCGGTTCAATGCGGCATAACACAACGCGGTGAAGTAGGGTTCCTTGCCGATCAGAATGCCCTGCGCATCCCATGTGCGCGCGGTAACCGGCAGTGGCTCATCGTGCGGCCGCAGCGACAACAGGTATTCCGCGCAGCGGCGCATGGGTTCCAGGTCGGCCCGTGCGCATATTTCGTCACGGTCGAGCGAGAAGCAGCGCCCCGCCATCATGAGCAGTTCCGCCACGGCATCGTCGTTCATGTGCGCGGCGGGCCATGCGGGGTCTTTGACGCTATCGGCGCGGAACGCGTCGTTCAATTGCGCGCGGAGCAGGCCCTGTGTCGCGGCCGGCTCGACCAGATACAGGAATTCCGAGGCCCACGCGATTTCGCGCGGCGATGCGGGGGGCGCCGCGGCATCCTCCGTGAGCACGCTCCCGCGCGCCCGAACTTCCGTATGCGTTGCCCCGGTGATATTGAGCGGCAGGCAACCCAGATACATCTGCGCGTAGAATGGCCCGAAATCGAGTGTGGCATCGCTGAACAGGCAGGCGCGGCGCCCCACGAAGTCGCTGGCAACCGCGGTTGCCCCCCAACTGCAGTTGAGAAAGACCATGGCCCCCGCGCGGCCTTCCCAGAAGATTTCCCACACCGGCTCATGCACCCTGCCGGAAGTGTCGCGGCCGCTGTCGGGCTCGCCCGGCGCGGGTTCCCGCACCCAGGCCGTGTGCTCGATGCGCGCATCGCCGCCCGACGGGCGCTCCAGCCGGAAACAGTTCTTGGGAAAAACCGAGTAGAAAAGCAGTTCCGTCTCGTCCGCGCTCTCCAGTTGAGGGAGCCGGTCCGTGCAGGGGGCAATGCCCCCAAAGACGATTTGCCGGCCTTTTCCTGTATGCCAGGCTTCCAGCGTCTGGCTCTGGCTCGGCACGACTACCCGGAAGACGAGCTGCGTATCCGGGTCATCCGGCTGGCGCACCCACTCGAAGCGCATGGAAAGCGGGTCCACGCGGATGCGCCATTCCTCTTGAAATCCGTCCGCATACGCCGCCGTGCCCTGCAACACCTTGCGCCCGTACGCGGCATGCGGAAAGTCCATGGAAACCCATTCCACTTCGGTCACCGTGCCGTCCGGCAGGCGGCGTCCCGCAAACAACTGACACAAGATGCCCTCAAAATGGGGCGTCTTGCCTTCCTGCTGTACGGAGCGGAATAGAAGCCGGCAATCGTTGCACTGGTGCACATCGCGCGCATCATGGATTTCCACCGCGCCCCGTTCCACAACGAGCAGCGTGTTATCGGATAGGTCAAGATAAGGCATCTGCGTGGGTCTCCCCGCGCCTCATTATCGTGTCTACGGCATCACGATGCAATGGGGGCTTGGGCGCGTGTCCGGCACGGCATGGCCGTGGCCGCATGCAAATCGCTTTGGCGTGCGGTTTTGTGCTACCATACCCTTTCCAAGCGGGAGCGTACTCAGTGGCTGAATTCTCAGTGGACAACCTTGTCCGCGCGGCTCTGGAAGAAGATATTGGCCGCGAGGACATCACAACGAACGCGACAGTACCGCCGCAGGCCCGGTGCAGGGCGCGGCTGGTTGCGAAGCAGGCGGGCGTCTTGAGCGGGATAGTGCCGTTTCGCCGCGCCTTCGAACTGCTGGACGCCGGTGTGCGGGAGTGGCAGTCGGCGAAAGACGGCGACCGTTTCGCCGCGGGCGAGACGCTGGCGACGTTCCACGGCCTGACGCGCGCGGTACTGACCGCGGAACGCACAGCCATGAACCTGATTCAGCATTTGTCGGGCGTGGCAACGCTTACGGCCCAGTATGTCGATATGCTGCAAGGACTTACGTGTCGCGTTTGCGACACGCGAAAAACTACGCCGGGCCTGAGGTATCTGGAAAAAGAGGCGGTGGCGCATGGCGGCGGCGCCAACCACCGGCAGACGCTCTTCCATGGCGTGTTAATCAAGGAGAACCACATCACGGCGGCGGGCGGCATCACCGAGGCCATCCGCAAGGTGCGCGGCATTGCGCCGCATATTCTGCGCATCGAGGTGGAAGTCGGTTGTATGGAGCAGATGCGGGAGGCGCTTGCGGCCGGCGCGGACATTATCATGCTGGACAACATGTCGCTCGAGGAAATGGCGCAGGCGGCCCGGGAGGCGCACGGGCTGAAGGTGCTGCTCGAGGCCAGCGGCAACGTGACCTTGGAGCGCCTGCGCGCCATTGCCGCCACGGGGGTGGACTTCATCTCCGTGGGCGCGCTGACGCATTCGGCGCCGGCCGTGGACCTCTCACTGCTGATCACTAATGGTTGACTCGGTCGATACATGGCAGTTGTTGCTGCCGCCGTTGCATACCCGGACCGTAGGCCGCCGGGTGCTGTTCCATGACACCGTCGATTCCACGCAGGCGCTTGCCATGGGCCACCGGCAGGACGGGTTCGTTGTGGTTGCGGATGCGCAGACTGCGGGCCGCGGTTGCAGCGGCCGCTCCTGGCATAGCGCGCCGGGGCTGGGACTCTGGCTGAGTGTCTCGCTGCGGGGCGCGGCAGCCGGTTTGACGTCCGCCGGGGCGCTTG
>JAGMZX010000109.1 GCA_018005585.1 Candidatus Hydrogenedentota bacterium
ATTGCCGCGAAGGAAACGGGCCGTCCCGTGGCGCCGATTATCTCGCCGGAACTGGCAAAACTATACGACGCGCTCGGGCTGGACGAAACACGCGAGCGCGATCCCGGGAAGCCCCAGAAACCTATTGTATGGACAAGAATCCACAATCTCCCTGATTTCGTCTACTTCGACCACCGCGCCCATGTAAACGCAGGCGTCGCATGCCAGCAATGCCACGGAAACGTTGAGACGATGGAACGTGTCCGGCAGGTCGAAACACTTGCGATGGGCTGGTGCGTGAACTGTCACCGGCAGTCAAATGAGATTGGCGTTCAGGGAAAGCCAGTGAACGCATCAACGGATTGCACCACATGCCATTACTAAGAGTCTCGCGTGGCACGGGCGTCCCGCCCGCGCTCAAGAACTACGAGCAAGCGCTCATGCTGGGTGATGATGCCAAGAACACGGAACAGGCAGGAAATCGTTCATGAAACGGCAAATCGAAAAACACTACTGGCGCAGTCCGGATGAGGCCGGGAGGCTTGTCGGGGACGACGCCGTATACGAGCGTGACATCGACGCATGGCGGGAGCCGGCGCCGGGCCACCTGAACCGGCGCAGCTTCCTGAAAGCAGCTGGATTTGCATTCTCCGCGGCGGCGGCGGCGGGGGGATGCAGCAAGGCACCCACTCAATATGCGCTGCCCTATCTGAATCAACCCGAAGGCAGGATTCCGGGCCGTGCCGAGTTCTATGCCTCCGTGTGCGGGGCCTGCGAGGCGAGTTGCGGAATACTGGTCAAATGCCGCGATGGTCGCCCCATCAAGCTGGAAGGACTGCCTGAGCATCCCATGTCTCGCGGCGGTCTGTGCGCAGTGGGTCAGGCGTCACTATTGGGCCTTTACGACGCGCGTCGCTTGCGCGCACCCCGCATCCAGGGCCGGGATAGTTCATGGCCGGAAGTCGATCAACAACTTCTCGCCCGATTCGACGAAGTGCGCCGCGCAGGCGGGGCCGTTCGAATTCTTTCGCGCACCGTCACGAGTCCAGCGCTGCAATCGGCCATCGATAGATTCCTGGAATCGTTCACGGACGCAAGGCACGTTGTCTATGACACCCTTTCGGCGGCGGCCATCCTTGACGCGCACGCGGCAACGCACGGTGTCCGTGTATTGCCACGCTATCAGTTCGACCGCGCAAGAGTCATCGTGAGCATTGATGCCGATTTCCTTGGCTCGTGGGTCAGCCCCGTAGAATTCACGTCGGGTTATCGCGCGGGACGACAGCTCGATGAAGGCGCGCCTCTCATGTCGTATCATGTGCAGTTCGAGCCGCTCATGTCGCTCACCGGCGCGAACGCCGACGAACGGCACCGAATCGCCCCGGCCGAAGTAGCGGCCATTCTGACCGGCCTTGTTTCGCGCATTGCGCCAGATACGGACCGCCTTGGCGATATACGGACGGACGGGGAACTGGAAAAGGTGCTCGATGCGGTCGCGGCGCGCCTGCTGCAGGCGCGCGGCGCGAGCCTGGTCGTGTGCGGCAGTCATGATACCGCGGCGCAGCGCTTGTGCAATCTCATCAACGAGGTGCTCGGTAATTACGGCGCAACCATTGATATGGAACGTCCCTCGTTTCAAAGACAGGGCGATGATGCCGCGTTGGCGGCGCTGTTGGGCGAATTGCATGAAGGGAAGGTGGCCGCGCTGATTGTTGCCGGGTTGAATCCGGTATACGAAGTCGCTGGCAATGCGTGTTCGGCGGAAATCCTGAAGCGTGCGGGCCTGGTCGTTTATTGCGGCGAGCGGGATGACGAAACGTCCGCCTGTGCGCGCGTCCAGTGTCCCGACCATCATTTCCTCGAGTCGTGGCTGGATGCCGAGCCGGTCAGCGGCGTGGTCGCGTTACGTCAACCGGCCATCCGGCCCCTGTTTCAGACGCGGTCGGTATTGGAGAGTCTGCACGCGTGGACCGGCCGGCCCATGGAAGGCTACGAAGCGCTACGAACCTATTGGCTCGAAAACGTGTATCCGCGCGTTGCGGCCGCCACGTCTTTCGACGCGTTCTGGGACCAGACACTGCGCGACGGCGTGGCGCGGGTGCGTCCCCGTGAGGCACCGCAAACGGTTTTCAATGCGGCGGCGGCCACGGCCGTCTCGCCGCCACAGGCTTCGGCGGACAACTCATTCACTCTCGTGGCCTATCCGAAGGTTGGACTGTTTGACGGACGGCATGCGTACAACGCATGGCTGCAAGAATTGCCCGACCCGATATCGAAGGTGACGTGGGACAATTATGCCTGTCTCTCCGTGGCCGCCGCGGCGCAGCTTGGCGTGCGCGACGGCGACGTGGTGTGCATCGGCGCCGAGGAACAGTCTATCGAACTGCCTGTCTGTGTGCAGCCGGGCCAGCACGACCGAATCGTCGCGGTGGCGCTGGGTTACGGCCAAGCGGTGACGGCGCGCTTTGGAGGGATTGGCCCCGATTGGCTTCTGAAGCAGAGCACCGTGGGTGAGTCCGGCCTGGTGGGAAAGCATGTGGGGCCGTTGCTGCAATTCGCCCCCGGTGCACCGCGCAATCAAAGAGCGGGCGTGACCGTCACGCCCTCGGGGAAGCGCGTCGAACTAGCCAGCACGCAAACGCATCACACCATCACCGTTCCGGAACATCTTGCGCCCGCGGGCGGCCTGCGCCGCCCCATCCTGCACGAGACAACGCTCGCCGCCTACGTACAGGATCCGAAAGCCGGCCACCCGCATGTGCATCATATGGTCGAAGGCGACCTCTATCCGGACGACCACCCGAAACGCGGGCACCACTGGGGCATGGCCATAGACCTGACCGCGTGTACCGGCTGTAGTGCCTGTGTCATCGCGTGCCAGGCCGAAAACAACGTGCCCGTCGTAGGCAGGGACGAGGTTCGGCGCAAGCGAGAGATGCATTGGATGCGCATCGACCGCTATTACTCGGGCGAGAGCGACGAGGTCGATGTGGCGCATCAGCCGATGCTGTGTCAGCACTGCGACAACGCATCCTGCGAGAACGTGTGCCCGGTGCTTGCGACGGTCCACACGGATGAGGGCTTGAACGCGCAGGTGTACAACCGCTGCGTCGGCACGCGCTATTGCGCGAACAACTGCGCGTACAAAGTGCGCCGCTTCAACTGGTTCACGTACGGGCACGACGACCCCGTCGAGAATCTCGTGCTGAATCCGGACGTGACGGTGCGGTCGCGCGGGATCATGGAAAAGTGCTCGTTCTGCGTGCAACGCATTCAGGAAGCGAAAATCGAGGCAAAACGGTTGGGCGTGAAGGTATCGGACGATATGGTGCAAACCGCGTGCCAGCAGTCGTGTCCCGCGGGAGCCATCGTGTTTGGCGACAGGAATGACCCCGAGAGCCGGATCGCGAAACTGATCGCCGGCGGGCGCGCCTTCCGCGTGCTCGAAGAAATCAACGTGCGGCCTTCGGTGACATATCTCACGCTGGTCCGAAATCGGGCTGGCGCGGAAGAAGGAGACGTGCATCATGGCTGATGTGCAAGCATCCCTGCGAGAACCCTGGATTCTTGGCGAGAAACGCCCGATCGACGTCTCGAACGACATCTGCGCCATCCTCGAACGCAAACCAACACGTATGTGGTGGGTGGCGTTCGCCGTCTCCGTGTCGGTGCTCGCCGCAGGCATGGCCGCAATTGGCTACCAAGTGATGACCGGCATCGGTGCGTGGGGACTGAATCGTACCGTAGGCTGGGCTTTTGACATTACCAACTTCGTGTTCTGGATCGGGATTGGCCACGCGGGCACGCTCATCTCCGCGATCTTGTTCTTGTTCCGCCAGAAATGGCGCACCTCGGTGAACCGCGCGGCAGAGGCGATGACCCTGTTCGCGGTTGCGTGCGCCGGGCTCTTTCCGCTCATTCATATGGGACGCCCCTGGCTCTTCTTCTGGATTTTCCCGTATCCCAACTATCGGGGTCCGCTCTGGGTGAATTTCCGGTCGCCGCTCGTGTGGGACTTCTTCGCCATATCGACATACTTCACGATTTCCGCGATGTTCTGGTACGTCGGTCTGGTCCCCGACCTTGCCACCATCCGCGACCGCGCGAAGCCCGGCCTGCGCCGGAAGGTCATGTCGGTTCTCAGCCTCGGATGGAACGGCTCCTACCGAAGCTGGATCCGCTACGAGGTCGTTTATCTGCTGCTTGCCGGGCTGGCGACACCGTTGGTGGTTTCCGTACACACGATCGTGAGCTGGGACTTCGCCACCTCGATCATCCCGGGGTGGCACACGACGATCTTTCCTCCGTATTTTGTCGCAGGCGCGATCTTCTCCGGATTCGCGATGGTGCTGACGCTGATGCTGATTGCGCGCAAGGTCATGGGGCTCGAAGACTACTTCACGCTGCGGCACATCGACGCCATGTGCAAGGTGATTATCGTCACCGGCAGCATCGTTGGCCTGGCCTACTTGACGGAGTTCTTCACCGCGGCCTATTCGAATAACCCGTATGAGCAGTTCGTCTTCCTGAATCGCGCGATGGGACCCTACGCCTGGGCGTACTGGATCATGGTGACCTGCAACGTGGTTTCGCCGCAATTATTGTGGTTCAAGAAGACGCGGGAGAACCTGGCCGCCGTATTCGCCCTGACTATCGTCGTGAATATCGGCATGTGGTTCGAGCGATTCGTGATTATCGTCACGTCGCTCCACCGCGACTACCTGCCCTCGAGTTGGGCGGACTATTCGCCGACTCTAATCGAGATTGTGACCCTCTTGGGCACTTTTGGCCTGTTTTTCACGCTTTTCCTGCTGTTCTGCCGGTTCCTGCCCGTGATCGCGATCGCGGAGGTCAAGGGTGTGCTGAGCCACGGCCGCAGGCCGCACGCCGCGCCGGAGTCCGTGCCGGCCGGGGCGCACCGTCCGCCGCGGCGCCGGGAACGCGAACTTGAGGAGGTCTACCAATGAGCCGCCGTGTGTTCATGAGCGTTTACGAACGGGAAGAAGACATTCTGGGCATCGCTCGCGCCGCGCGCGGGCAGGGCCTCAAGATTCTCGATATCTACGCCCCCTACGCCGTGCACGGACTCGACCAGGCCGCCGGATTTCGGCCCTCGCGCCTGCCCTTCGTCTGTTTTCTGCTGGGCCTGGCGGGCGCCGCGTTCAAGGTGTGGTTTGAGTTCTGGACCACCGCCGCGAGCTGGCCGGTCAATGTCGGCGGCAAGCCCTGGAATTCACTGCCCGCATTCGTTCCGGTCACTTTCGAAGTAATGGTCTTGTTTGCCGGAGTTGGAACCGTGGTCGCCCTCTTCATTTCGGCGAGACTCTGGCCGGGCAAGGAGTCTCCACCCGTGTACCCCGGTACGACGGACGACCGCTTCGCCTTGCTTATTGAGGAAGTGGATGCCACGTTCGATCCCGGCGAGGTGAGGCGGCTCTGCGAGCAATTCAACGCAGTACACATCGAAGAACGGGAAGAAGCAGCATGAAACCGCGATCCTATGTCAATCTCGCTCTGTTCGCCGCTATCCTTCTGACCGCGGCGCTGACACTGGCGATGCGGCGGGACACATCGCAGCCGAACTTCATGTTTCTTCCGGAAATGGTCTATTCCGTTGCGTACGATGCCTTCGCGCCGAACCCGGTGTTTGCGGACGGACAGACCCTTCAGACTCCGGCGCACGGCACTATTGCGCGCGGCCGGACTCCTCTGCATTACACCGCGGCGCCCGAGGACGCGGTGCGCGCTGGCGCGGAGTTGAAGAATCCCTTCGAAACGCCGACGGGCGAAAGGGCCGAACAACAACGGCAAGCGTATCTCGACCGTGGCGCACAGGTGTTCCGGTCGTTCTGCATCCCCTGTCATGGCCCGTCGGGCGCAGGCGATGGCCCTGTCGCGCGGCGGGGATTTCCGCCGCCGCCTTCGCTGACCGGCGAGCGCGCCGTCAACATGAAAGACGGACAGATGTTCCACGTGCTGACCTACGGCCAGGGCAATATGGCGTCTTACGCTGCTCAGGTCTTTCCCGAAGACAGGTGGAAAGTAATCCTGCACATACGCGAACTCCAGCAAATGTCCGCGACCGCGCAGGCAGATGCGCCGGCGCGCGCGGCCGACGCCCTGACCCAACCGGAGACCCAGCCATGAGCAGCAGTACCACGGTCATTGCCAATGGTAACGGCCACGAAAGCCGCGACCATGTGCCCGGGGCCGACCTGTCCTCGCCCGCGGTGCTCGAACGGGTGACCCGCTTTGAATTGCGCGGCGGGACGCGACGGCTGATGTTGGCGCTGCTGGGGCTGGGTTTGGCCGGCTTCGTGATCGGGCTGGTCTTTGCGCCGTCACGCGCGTGGGCTTCGCTGCTGCTCGTCAGTCAGTACTTCGTTGGCCTGTCGCTGGCCGGCCTGTTCCTGGTTGCCGTGCTGTACGTATCCGGCGCGGGCTGGGGCGTGGCCATCCGGCGCATCCCGGAATCGTTGGCGTTGCTGCTGCCGCTCGGCCTGGCCGGAACGTTCCTGGTGCTGCTCGCGGGCCGCACGCTCTACCCTTGGACAACCCTGGAAGGAGAGGTTGCGTATGCGGGCTTCAAAGGCTTGTGGCTGAACTATGGTTTCTGGTTACTGCGCGCGGGAGTATACGCCGCGCTGTGGCTGGGGTTCGCCGGCGTGCTGCTGCGCCATTCACGGGAACAGGATTTCGACGGCGAGATCTGGCACACGCACCGCAACGCCCGCGTTTCCGCGGCCTTCCTGGTGGTGTTCGCGTTGACCTGCTGGCTGTCGAGCGTCGATTGGGTCATGTCGCTCGAACCCGACTGGTACAGCACGATCTTCGGCGTGTACAACTTCAGCGGCCAGTTCTGCTCCGGGCTCGCCTGCACGATAATCGTGGTCGCCTGGCTGCGCGGCCGCGGCGCATTGAGCGGGATTGTCACCGATGAACACTTCCACGATCTCGGCAAGCTGCTGCTCGGTTTCACGACGTTTTGGGCGTACATCTGGTTCAGTCAGTACATGCTCATCTGGTACGCGAACATCCCCGAGGAAACGAGCTACTACATTCCGCGGGTGCAGGGCACCTGGGGCCCGCTCTTTCTGCTCAATGTTGGCCTGAACTGGGTGGCGCCCTTCTTCGCGCTGCTGCCGCGAGGGGGCAAACGAAATGCCTATGTCCTGACCCGCGTGGCCGTTGTCGTGCTTGCGGGCCGGTGGCTTGACCTGTACTTGATGATCTATCCGTCCCTTTCACCTGCTGGTCCGTCTCTTGGCCCCGTGGAACTCCTGCTGTCGCTGGGCGGGGCGGGATTGTTTGTGCTGTGGCTCGGCCGGGTGCTGCAACGGTCAGCGCTAGTTCCGCTGAGAGATCCTTATCTTCAGGAAAGCCTCGGGTACCATCAGTAGGCCGGGGCTGTGCCGCGAGCGCTTGTTCCCGGGCTATGGTCCCCTTCGGATATGCATTTCGCCGCGCCACGTGCCGCCGCACACGAGACGGACGGCCAGACGCAACATGGTACGGCCTTTTTCGCCCGCAACCACTTGGTCCGTGCGCAGCACGCGCCAGGCATTGGGCCGCTCAAGCGGCGTTACAAGCCTTGGCGCCTCTGCTCCCGCGACCAGGAGTGTCACCAGGTCCGTTTCAAGTTCGGCGTCGCCGTCGCGCTTGATGATTTCAACGATATACTCGCCCGGCTTTTCAATGCAGGGCGTCAGGTCCACTTCCGCTGTTTGCCATTCCGATTTTGGGGCGATGGCCGCCCAGGCTTCGACGGATTCCCATGCGGGTTCCTCCGTCTGTCCGGGTGGCGGCGCGCCATCCGCCGCGTCAAATGCGGCGAATTGCAGAATGACTGGCGGTTGCGCTGACTTCACGATGCGCAGGCGAAGCGCCTCGAACTCTGTTCGCTCAAACCGTTCGATGCGCTTGTAACCGAGCGATTCCGCTTGGGTCAGCTTGCGCCAGGCACCGCCGGTCTTGCCCTCGACCATAAATTCCCGTACCGCATGTCCCTGGCGTATATCTTCCATAATCACCACGTGCGTGACGGCCGTTGGCGCGGCAAAACTGACCTCGAATTCCGTGCCGGCCCCGGATATTTCGCCCTTCTTGTTTGCGTAGACGCCGCGGATGGCCTCGCCGAATTCTCGGTACCGGCGCATATGCGATTCTGGGATGCGGCCCGTCGTGTCCGGTGTCGCGTTGAGCAGGAGCACGCAGCCGCGGCCGACGGACGCGCAGTAGATGTCCATCAGCGTTTCCAGGGACTTGATCATGCCGTCGGTTTCCGGCGCCCAGAACCATTTGTGGTCCAGCAGCGGCGTATCCATCTCCATGGGCAGCCACACGTCGCCGTCGGGGTCCGAATGGGCGCCCGTTGCGACACCCGACAGAGCGTCGGCGCGCCGCACGGTCTGCCATGCGGGGTCGGGCGCGATGCCCTGTTCGTTGCCGGGCCAGCGAAGTGTCGCAAGGGGACCTTGAAAGACCATCGCTTTTGGCGCGTATTGGAGAATTATGTCGCCCAAGTCGACCACGCAACTGCCGTCGAACCAGAGTTCCGAGATCTCGCCGTAGCGCGTCAGGACCTCGGTCCACTGGCGCCGCAATACCTGGTTGTAGGCATCTTGTTTTGCAGGGTCCGCGGTCCTGCCGCCGCTGCCGATGCCCGCGCCCCATTGATCGTCGCCCGGATAGATGTAGATCCCCAGTCTGAGTCCATGCCGGCGGCAACTCGCGGAGAGTTCGGCGAGGACGTCGCCTTGCCCGTCTTCCCACGGGATGTTGCGCACGGAGTATTCGGTCGTTTCGGTAGGCCACCAGCAGAAGCCGCCGACATGTTTCGCGACAAAGAGAATCTGTTTCGCGCCGAAGGATTCCGCCGCCGCGCACCATTGTTCCGTGTCGAGCGCGGCCGGGTTAATTTGGTCCAGCGGCGTAGAGTGGTCGTCATATTCGCGGCCTTGCCAGGTACAGGGATCGAGGCAGAGAAACATCTGGATTTCCATTTCGTGCCATGCGAGCTGCTCCGGCGTGGGGATGCCGCGCGCGGCGTGGCGCGCTTGCGTCCCCATCTGGCGGCAGATGCGCTGAATCACCGCGATTTCGGCAGGGTCATAGGGCGTGCCGTCCGCGTGGAACAGGTCATGGAACCAGATTTCGGGTTCCGGCGCGCCGGGCTGCGAGTCCCAGGAAAACTGCGCCTGGGTGCGTCCATTCACCAGTCCCCAGCAGAAGCAGCTTACATTCTCGCGCGCGAAGATTGGCAGGTCCGTTTCCCACCGGCTGCCCCGAAGCCGCGCCATCCATTCAGTGCAGACAATGGGGCGTCCCTGCGCGCGGTGCGCGACGATGGCCTGTTCCTGACCGGCCGCGCCGGCATAGGCGTGGTAGGTGATGATGTCCGAGAGGGCGGCAATACGCGTGTTCATGGGCTCCATGCCGGACCATATGCCCACGGACAGTGGCTGGCTTGGACCGGCCTCACGCGCCCAAGTGAACGCGGCTGCCATCAGCGGCGTGGATTTCTCGCCCATATCGGAGTTGCCTGGTTCGTTATACAGGTCCCAGAAAACGATGCGCGTGTCGTCCTTGAACGTGCTGACGACGTCGCCCACATAGCGTTCGAGGTCCGGCCACGCGTTGCGATCCGTCACCCTGCTCAAACCGGGGCTGGGCGTCCAACTGGGGAGGATCATGCCGGGAATTGGGTCGCGTTGTCTGCCAATCCGCGGTTCTGTCAGGCGCGGCTTGCCGAACGTGCAGTCATCGAAGAGGACCGGAACGACGCTGATGCCTTTGTGCGCCGCTATCTCGAGAAAGCGCTCCAGCCGATTCTTGAAACCGTTTGGGTCGTGCTGCCAGACCAGATATTGCAGGAACACGCGGCAAGAGTTGAAGCCCGTTTGCTGCGCCCAACCCAGCTCGCGCTCGATGGTGGCTGCGTCGAAGGTGTCGGCCGACCAGAATTCGGTGGTGTTGCAGGCGGTGCTGGGCACGTAATTGAAGCCGCAGACCCACGGCTGATGTTCTTGCCAGTCTTGGGCGCGGGTAACGCTCCAGCGGCCTTCCGCGTGTTCATGCGTCGGGTCGCCGCTGCCCGAAGCACAGGAGACCGTGAGGACGAGCAGGGGAAGGACCAAAGGCCACGATTCCTCTCCGAACCGCATGGTTTTCCTCCTGAGACGAGACTGCGCGACGTGCGACGACACCTTCACAACGGCAATCTCCGCACTGCCGTTTCAAATGGGCGGCACACCGGTGCGCGGCGAGGCGCGTCCTACCAGAAGATATAGTAGAGAAACACGGTGACGCCGATAATGGCCACCCCCGCAAGGGGCACAACCGGCGAATGTGTCATGTCGAAGTCCTTGTTAATCGGCATGACCACGGGCTTGCTTAACGGCTTGATCGCGGTCACGACGGCCATGACCAACGTCAGGCAGACCGCGGTGATGGCCATCTGGTTGAGGAAGGCAATGTTGCCTGTCCCGTCCGCGCTCAGAGACCCCATGAAGGGGAACGCTTTCACGATCGCGGTCTGCACTGCGCTGAAATGCAAGGCGCCGTATATCGGCACGTTGGCCAGCATGGCTGCGATGGCGGCGGCGGCAGGGGTGCGCCTGACAACCAGGCCAAACACGAACGCGGTGAGGATGCCGGGGGAGATGAAGCCCTGGAAATCCTGGATGTAGTGGAAGACGCCGCCGAACTTCGGGTCGGCCAGCATGGGCGCGATCAGGCAGCCGATCACGACGAAGACCACCGTTGTCGTTCGCCCTACGAACACCAGTTGCTTCTCGCTCGCATCCTGTTTGAAGAAGCGGCGGAAAAGGTCCATGGTGAAGATGGTTGAAGCGGAATTGAGCATCGATGCGAGGGAACTCATAACCGCGCCCGCAAGCGCCGCGAGCATGAAGCCCCTCAGGCCTTGGGGGATGAGGTGGCGGATCAAGACAGGGTAGGCCGCGTCTTTTGCCGAATCTCCGCTGCCCAATTCCACCGGGTAGAGTATCCAGGCCATAATGCCGGGAATCACAATCACGAAGGGGATGAGCAGCTTCAGGAAGGCGGCGAACATGACGCCTTTCTGGCCTTCACTGAGGTTCTTGGAGGCCAGCGTGCGCTGGGTGATGTATTGGTTAAGACCCCAGTAATAGAAATTCGGTATCCAGATACCGAAGAGCAGGGCGGTGAACGGCAGTTCGGGGTGGCTGTTCGGCAGGCTCATGTGCATCTTGTCGCCCGCCTGTTCCATGAGCTTGTCCCAGCCGGCGGCGAGACCGCCGTCGGGCGTCATGGCGTGGAGGCCGAAGAACAGGACGATGGCGCCGCCGAGTATGAGCGCGGAGCCCTGGATCAGGTCGGCCCAGATGACGGCCTTCAGTCCGCCGAAGGTGGTATAGGCGGCAGCCAGCACGCCGATGAGCCAGATGCTCGGAACGAGCGGCCAGTCGAAAATCTCGTGTATGGTGAGGCCGCCGGAGTACACAACCGCGACGATAGTCACGCAGACGTAAATGACCATGAGGAACAGCGACATGATCGTGCGCGCCGCGGCGTTGTAGCGGTATTCCAGGTATTCCGGGATCGTGAAGATGCCCGCGCTGAGAAAGCGGGGAAGAAAGAAGATGGCGACAAAAACGAGCGTGATGGCTGCTATCCATTCATAGCTGGCAATGGCGAGCCCGACATTGCCAGCGCTCGCGCCGCTCATTCCGACGAACTGCTCGGTCGAGATGTTCGCCGCTATCAGCGAGAACCCGATGAGCCACCACGTGGCGCCGCGTTCCGCGAGGAAGTAGCCCGCGCTGTCTTTTTCGTTGCGGCTCTTGTACATGCTCACGCCGAGAACCGCCGCAATGAACGCGACAATGGACAGGTAGTCGATCAACGTCATGCTCATGTTCAGATTTCCCTTTCGGCAAGCGGGAGCGGTCCCCGGTTGCCTATTCGACTGAGAACTTGTAGACCGTGGTCGTATCGTATTTCTCGCCGGGCCTTAAGACCGCCGGAGGAAAGGCCGGCTGATTGGGAGAGTCCGGGAAATGTTGGGTCTCCATGCAGAATCCGAAGCGGTGCGCATAGGCGACGCCGTTCTTGCCAACGTCCGTGCCATCCAGGAAATTGCCCGAATAGAACTGGAGCCCCGGTTCGGTCGTATAGACTTCCAAAACCCTGCCGCTCTCGGGCGCATGGACCCGCGCCGCCAGCGTCAGGGCGCCGGGCGCTTCCTTGTTCAGTACGAAGTTGTGGTCGTAGCCGCCGCCGAATGCGATCTGCTCGTCGTCCGCCGCGATGTCGCGGCCCAGCGGTTTCGGTGCGCGGAAATCGAAGGGCGTTCCCGCAACCGGCCGCAGTTCGCCGGTCGGGATCAGTGTGTCGTCGACCGGCGTAAAACGGTCGGCGTTAATCATCACCAACTGGTCCAGAATGTCGCCGTTGCCCGCGCCGTCGAGATTGAAATAGCTGTGGTTGGTGAGGTTCAACACGGTCGGCGCATCCGTGGCGGCTTCGTAGTGCATTTGAAGAGCGTTGTCGGGTGTGAGCAGGTAGGTTACGGTCACCGTCAGCGTGCCCGGATAGCCCTCGTTCCCGTCCGGGCTAACCAGCCGGAGTTTCAACCCGGTTGTGCCGGCGTCTTCAAACGGTGTCGCCGTCCAGACCTGCCTGTCGAAGCCTTTCAAGCCGCCATGGAGAGCATTGGGCCCGTTGTTTACCGCAAGGGCGTACTCCTTGCCGTCCAGCGTGAATTTGCCCTTGGCGATACGGTTGCCGTAACGGCCAACGACGGCCCCGAAGTAGGGGTGCTTGCCCAGGTAGCCGTCGAGCGTGTCGAAGCCCAATGTGACGTCTGCCAGCGCGCCGTTGCGGTCGGGCGTCAGGACCGATTGAACGATAGCGCCGTAATTCGTGACCCTGACCTGCATTCCATTCGCATTGGTCAACGTGTACAGGGAAATGTCTTGGCCATCGGGCGTCACGCCATAGGGCGCGACGCGCACGCCCGCCTGCACGCCGACGCAGGCGGGGCGCGATTGGGTCGGACACGTGGCGCAACCCGCCCACACTGCCGTGAAGACCAATATCCCTATGATCCGAATTGCTGCGCAGTTCATGGCGCGTTCTCCTTCCGGTATTCCATCCATTCCTGCCGCGATCTGACATCTCGGCCCCCGCCCCGCCAGGAAAGTCTCTTCTCGGAAAGATATCAGAACAGGCCCTCAAAGCTCACCTCACTTATTCTTCCGTGACCACGACGCACTGGTAATGGGCGATTCCTGAGAAAGCGGCACGGAAGTTTCTTTAAAGAGTGTCAAGAAGACGATGAGGGGTACGGGTTCCATCCGCGTCTTGAGGAGAGCAGCATTAGCTGCTGCAACTAATAGGGCTCTTGCCCCGGAAGCACAGCGTCAGGTAATCTCGGGCAGGACGTGCCGGAGAGGCCGGGTTGACGGCGTAGTGGGAATTTGTATGAGGAAGTGGGGGTCGTGTCCGTGCGTACGACGATGAAGGGGTCAAGGAGAACCTGACTATGAACGGGTGGATTAGCGTGCATAAGGGCCGGTATCTTTCACGTGCGGGGGTCTTCATGGCGACAATTCTGGGGGCCTGCGCCGCTGCTGAGGATACCCCAACCGCAACGCTGACGCTTCGGGCGGACCTGCCCGGCGCCGTAATAAGCCGCAACCTGTACGGCCACTTTTCTGAACACCTGGGCAATTGCATCTACGGGGGGTACTGGGTCGGCGAAGACAGCCCGATTCCCAACACGAATGGGATCCGGAATGACGCGGTCGAGGCATTGCGGCGTATTCGCGTGCCGGTGTTGCGCTGGCCTGGCGGTTGCTTTGCCGACGAGTACCATTGGAAGGACGGGATCGGCCCGCGTGCGGAACGGGCCACCATGATTAACACGCACTGGGGCGGAGTCACGGAGAACAATCACTTCGGCACCCACGAATTCCTCGAACTCTGCCGGCAACTGGATTGCGAACCATTCATCACGGGGAATGTGGGCAGCGGCACGGTCCGCGAACTGTCGGAATGGGTCGAATACGTTAATTTTGGCGGGGTAAGCCCCATGGCGGACCTGCGGCGGGCGAACGGCCAGGACGTGCCGTGGAGAGTCAAGTACTGGGGGATTGGAAACGAGAATTGGGGTTGCGGCGGCAACATGAAAGCGGATTACTACGCCGACGTGTACCGCCAATTCTGCACGTACGTCCGCGACTATCCCGAGGCCCCGGCTTTCCGAATCGCCTGCGGACCCTACGCGGACAATCTCGAATGGATGGAGACCCTGATGCAAAACATCGACCTGCGCATGATGCAGGGAATCGATCTCCACTACTACTGCGGTTCGGGCGAGAAAAGCCGGTCGGCGACGGATTTCACGGAGATGGACTGGTTTCATCAACTGAGGCGGGCGCTGCTGATAGACGGCCATCTGGCCGCGCAGTCGTCGGTCATGGACCGATACGACCCCGAGAAACACGTGGCGCTTATCGTGGGCGAATGGGGCGCGTGGCATGACCAGGAACCGGGAAGCACGCCCGGGTTCCTTTATCAGCAGAACAGCCTGCGCGACGCCCTCGTGGCGGCCATACACTTCAACATTTTCCATAAGCACTGCGACCGGGTCCGCATGGCCAATATCGCGCAGACCATCAACGTACTGCAGGCGATGATTCTCGTCAAAGACGAACAGATGGTCCTTACGCCAACCTATTATGTATTCGACATGTTCAAGGTGCACCAGGACGCCGTTTCGCTGCCCGTCGAGTTGGAGGCCCCCGAGTACCGCTTCGACGGCCAGTCCATACCGATGGTGACCGCTTCCGCGTCGAAAGACAACGAGGGGCGCATACACCTTTCTCTGGCTAACACCGACCCGAACCGGGCCGTGCGTATCGAATGCGCGCTTGGCGGGACGGCCGCGGCTTCTGCCGTGGGACTCCTGCTGACGGCGCCGGCGATCAATACGGTCAACACCTTTGAGCACCCGGACGCGGTCAAACCGGTGGCATGGAACGAGGCCGCGATTGCCGGTGGCCGTCTTGAGGCGGTGTTGCCCGCCAAGTCCGTTGTGCTTCTTGAAATCATGTAAGGAACGAGGCCTTATGATGCTGAGACGAAGAATGATGACGCTGTTTGCCGTAAACCTGGGACTTGCGGGGACTCTGTGCGCGTGTACTTCGGCCGGGGACGAGCCGGGCGGCATTGACGCGCATTCAGACGGTGGACGCTGGACCGCCGAGCACGCCCAGGCGTGGTACGCGGCGCAGAAATGGCTGGCAGGGGCCAACTTCGTGCCGAGCACCGCATCGAATCAGCTCGAGATGTGGCAGGCCGGGACTTGGGACCCCGAAACCATCGACCGCGAACTCGGATGGGCCGCAGCTATCGGTTTCAACGTGATGCGCGTGTATCTGCACGATATGTTGTGGACCGCGGATGCGGGGAGTTTTGAACAACGTATTGAGGAGTATCTGTCTATTGCGGACCGGCACGGCATCAAGACGGTGTTCGTCCTGCTCGATTGTGTATGGGACCCGTATCCCAGACTGGGACCTCAGGAGGAGCCGGTTCCACACGTGCACAATTCGCGTTGGGTGCAAAGCCCTCACGTAGACGTGCAAAAGGAGCCTGACCTCTATGAAGAACGGCTGAGACCCTATGTAACGGCTGTCCTGACCCGGTTCAAGGATGACAAGCGCGTGCTGGCCTGGGACCTGCTCAACGAACCGGGCAACCCGGTGACGCAATACGAGGACCACTGGGCGCAGGAAGAACGGGAAGCCGCCCACCTGATCCTGTTGAACAAGCTTTTTGACTGGGGACGCGAGGTCAATCCATCACAGCCGCTGACGGCCGGGATGTGGGTCGACGTGGGGCGGCGCACCAACCCGGCGCCGCCGCTGGACAACGTAATGTTGGAGCGGTCCGACGTCATCACGTTTCACTGCTATGGCCCGCTTGCGGACGCGCGCGCCGCGGTGGCCTGGTTGAAGCGTCTGGGACGCCCGATCATCTGCACGGAGTACATGTCGCGCGGCTCGGGCAGCACGTTCCAGAGCATCCTTCCGTATTTCAGAGAGCAAAATGTGGGCGCAATCAACTGGGGGCTCGTCGACGGCCGTTCGCAGACGATCTACCCGTGGGATTCGTGGACGCGGAGATACACGAGAGAACCGGCGCCCTGGTTCCACGATGTATTCCGAAAAGACGGCACACCCTATGCCGCGGACGAGATTGCACTGATCCGGAAACTGACGGGCATGCAGGAATAGTCAAAGGAAAGATATCCCTGCCGCGGGTCTTATGCCGAAAATGACAGGGACTGAAAACGTGATGGGACTCTGAACATCAAGGAGAGGAAAGACAGATGGAGCTCATCCGCGTCCACGAAATCATGCTGACTCATCCGGAGCACGCTCAATTGCCCTGCGACCCTGACTACGCCTTCGGGGCCGCTTTCGTTACCGGCGAGTTCTGTCCTCTGTTGACGGCGTCCGTGCCCCTGTACGACGCGGGCTTGTTCCACGCGGACGCCGTGTACGACGTGGTAAGCGTGAGCCGGGGCATGTTTTTCCGGCTGGAGGAACATCAGGCGCGTTTTGCGCGGTCCTGCGCGGCCGTTCGCGTGCGCAATCCCTTCGACCGGGAGCGCGAAGCGGAGATCCTGCATGAACTGGTTGCCCGCGCGGGGTTGCGCGACGCCTATGTGTGGTGGACGGTCACGCGCGGTATTCCTCCCATGGGCCGGAACGAAATGGTGGACCCGGTCAAGTTCGACAACCAGTTCTACGCGTTCGCCACGCCGTTTGTGTTCCTCTTTGATGACGACCAGCGCGCCCGCGGCATCGACCTTATTGTCAGCCGTGACCGTATCCGTATCCCGTCCCGCGCGGTGGACCCAACGGCCAAGAATTTCCACTGGCTCGATATGCAGATGGCGTTGTTCGAGGCGGGCGACCGCGGCGCGGAGTGGGCCGTGCTCGCGGACGCGGACGGCTATCTCGCCGAGGCCACGGGCGCGAACATCTTTGCCATTGTGGAAGGCGTCGTGGTCACGCCCGACTCCGGCTGTTTGGAAGGGCTCACGCGTCAGAGTGTCCTGGAACTCTGTGCGGAACTGGGCATTCCCGCGGCATGCCGCCGGGTTCACGCCGAAGAATTGCGCAAGGCCGAGGAAGTATTCATGACGACGACGGCGGGCAGCATCATGCCGGTGCGTAGCGTGGACGGCAAGGCAGTCTCCGGAAAGGAAGGTGCGGGCGGGACGTCCATACGCCTGCACAATCTCTATTGGGAGAAGCGCTGGGCCGGTTGGCACGGCACGCCGGTGCGATATGAACTGGCCGGAGGGCAGTGACGGACGGACCCGCCGTGCCGCGGCGGGCCAACCGGGGAGCGGAATACCGGGATGCGTGTTACATGCTTATGTTTGAACCCATAGGGAGTAGCAGTGTGTATTATCATGGCATGCAGTTCGACAGACGCCTCAGGCGGCTCGCGACGGTTCTTGCGCTCTCGTGTTCGGCCGCTCGGGCGGAGACCCCGATTGTGGATTTGTGGCGGTTTACGACCGAAACGCCGCCCGAAGGCTGGCAGCAACCGGATTTTGACGACAGCACGTGGCAAGAGGGGTACGGCGGCTTTGGCACGCCCGGCCGCGACAGACTGCGTGTGGACACGTCTTGGGAAACGGCCGACATCTGGTTGCGCAAGGTCGTGGAGGCCGGGGAGGGGGCGGAAGAACACGCGCTATACATCTGTCACAATGACGACGCCGACGTCTACTTGAATGGGCGTCTGATTGCGACGCTAGGTGGGGCCGTTCTGCGATATAAGCTTCTTCCCGTCGGCGCGGAGGGCGCCGCTGCGCTGCGACCGGGACACAATGTGCTCGCGGTTCACTGTCACAACGAGCGCGGCGTTCAGTTCATCGACGCGCACTTGGTTGCGGCCGGTTCTGAACCTGTTCTACCTCCCAAACACAGCCAGACTGTTCCGTTCAAGACCAGTCTCGTGACGCGATGGGGTCTTGAGGTCACGCCGGAGAACGCGTGGACCGAGTATCCGCGGCCGCAGATGGTCCGGCAAGCATGGCAGAACCTGAACGGTCTCTGGGAGTATGCGGTTACGCCTGTCCAGCGGCAGGAACCGCCGCAAAACTGGGACGGCGAAATCCTTGTTCCGTTCGCGCTGGAATCGAAACTCGGCGGCGTGCAGCGATTGCTGCAGCCCACGGAAGCGCTGTGGTACCGGCGCTCGCTGGAACTCCCCGGCGCGGCAGGCGCGCGAACGCTCTTGAATTTCGAGGCCGTCGACTACCATTGCGACGTCTGGCTGAACGGGGCGCACGTGGGGAACCACCAGGGCGGCAATACGCCGTTTTCGCTGGATGTCACAGACGCTGTTCGGCAGGGCGCCAACAATCTCATCGTACGGGTGGAAGACGCCACCGAATCCTGGCAACTGCATGGGAAACAGGTTCTTGCGCCCCGGGGCATCTGGTACACGCGCGTGTCCGGCATCTGGCAGACGGTCTGGCTTGAACAGGTCCCCGAAACGTACATCGAGGACTTGCACATTGTCACCGATGCCTCGTCCGGCACCATACGCCTCTCGGCGGACTTGGGCGGATCCGGCGGTTCGGCAGTACTTCGCGTGACGGTCAAGGACGGCGATCAGACGGTCGTTACGGGCGAGGGAGGCTCGGCCGGGCTTTCCGTTTCCGTAAATAATGCCAAGCTTTGGACGCCGGATTCGCCCCATCTTTACACGCTCGAGATTGAACTGCTTGACGCGCAGGGCAGCACCGTGGACCGTGTCTCTTCCTACGCGGGCATCCGGAGCGCAGGCAAGGCTCGCGACGCGGCGGGGCATTTGCGTTTCACGCTGAATGGCCGGGAGATTTTTCACTTGGGGCCGTTGGACCAGGGCTGGTGGCCCGATGGCCTGCTCACGCCGCCGTCCGACGAAGCGATGCTGTACGACATCGAGTATCTCAAGGCCGCGGGGTTCAACATGATCCGCAAGCACATCAAGGTGGAACCGCGCCGGTATTACTACCACTGCGACCGGCTTGGAATGATGGTGTGGCAAGACCAGCCGAGCGCCGGAAACGGACCTTCGTGGAAATTCGTTCAGGCGGACCCGGTGGATGCGGACTGGCCGGAGGAACATCACAAGCAGTACCTGCGGGAACTGGAGTGCATGGTCGACTCGCTTGAAAACAATCCGTGTATCGTGGTGTGGGTGCCGTTCAACGAGGCATGGGGCCAGCACCGGTCAGTGGAAGTCGGCCGCTGGACCGCGCAACGCGATCCCGGCAGGCTGGTGAATATCGCGAGCGGCGGCAATTTCTGGACTGTCGGAGACATTGTTGACTTTCACTCTTATCCAGAACCTGATTTTCCCTTTGATGAAGCGCGTTTTGGCGGATTCATCAAGGTGGTCGGTGAATTCGGCGGCCACGGATTTCCGGTGGAGAATCATCTGTGGGATCCGGCCCAGCGCAATTGGGGATACGGGCAGTTGCCCGCAACGGCCGAAGAGCACCAGGCGCGGTATCGCGCGTCCCTCGTGCGGCTCGGTGAATTGCGCAAGCTGGGTATTGCGGGCGGGGTGTACACGCAGACGACGGACGTGGAAACCGAAATCAACGGCCTGCTGACTTACGACCGTGCGGTGGCCAAAATCCCCGCGGCGGAACTGGCGGAACTGCATCGTGCGGCGCTCGGGAATCTTTAGAGCGGCGCGGAGTGATGCGGGCGACATTCCGGACGGAGCGATGAATCGATGAACAAGCGATATGCACTCGTGACCGGCGCATCGACGGGCATCGGCTATGCCAGCGCGATAGCATTGGCGGAGAAGGGCTTTCACGTGTTTGCGGGGGTTCGCAAAGATGCGGATGTGGAGCGGATTCGTGCGGAGGGCGGCGGCAAACTCGAACCCGTCATGCTCGACGTGACGAGCGCCGACCAGGTCAAGTCGGCGGCGGCATACGTGAGGGGCACAGTTGGGGAGGCCGGTTTGCACGGGCTCGTAAACAACGCGGGAATCGGTGTTGCGGGGCCGCTGGAGTTTATCCCGATGGAGGACTTTGACCGTCAGTTGCGTGTTAATGTTACTGGCGTTGTAGCCGTCACGCAGGCATTTCTCCCTCTGCTGCGCGCGGCTTCCGGCAGGTTGTGTCTGGTCAGCTCCAATAACGGGTTTCTCGCGGTGCCGTTCATGGCGCCGTATTCGGCGTCCAAATTCGCAGTGGAAGCGATAGGCGATTGCCTGCGCGTGGAACTCGCGCCGTGGGATATCCGGGTCAGCCTGGTAGAACCCGGCGCGATCCAGACGCCAATCTGGGAGAAAGCCAAGGCGGAAAACGAGGCCATGCTTGCGCGCATGCCTCGCGAATGCCAGGCGCTCTACGACGACGCGATTGAGCTGCTGCGCAAAGAAGCGGACAAAGCGGCCCGCCGCGCTTCGCCCGTGCGCGTTGTGGCCGAATGCGTGGTGCACGCCATAACCGCGCGCAGGCC
>JAGMZX010000110.1 GCA_018005585.1 Candidatus Hydrogenedentota bacterium
CCGAAATAGATGTTGTACGAGACTCCAGCCCCCGCCGTTTGGCTCGAGACGGGTCCGGGCGCTCCCTGCGCCGCGGCACGAACGGGCCATCCCGGGGAGAAGCACAACCCCAACGCAATACCAACGACCAGACAGACTTCGCGACGTGGTTTCATGTCATTCCGCCCATTCAAAAGGTTGTTTCTTGTCTACTTTTACCATGACATTGGCGGAAGAATCAATTCGCGCCTCAGTAACCCACGACACGCGGACAGCCCGACTCCCTTTGCGGCCGAACCGGTACACGACGTCCCGGCGAGACCCTTTCCCCCTAACGCCGGGCAATTCCACAAGCAGCCGCACCTCTCGCGCCGCAGACCCTGTCTCCCGCCCTGCGCCGTTCAACTCATACCGGGGCAAAAGCCATCTTCCGTGCCGTCACCGGGGCAGTAGTGGCAGCCTCCGGAATTGTAGAACTGAATAACGCGCAACAACTCGGTCAGTGTGACCTGCCAGTCCGGCCCCGAAGGCGCGTAGTCGCTGTCATGCGGGCAGCAGCCCGTGTTTAAGCCGGAGCCCGACACGTAGCCGTCTTCGGTACTGCCCGGACCATCTGCGCAATGGAACCCACCGGAATTGTAGAACTGGACCACGCGCAAGAGTTCGGTCAACTCGATTTTGCTACTGTGGTCCTGGTCCGCCGTGTGCCATTCGTCGATGCAGGAGTCTCCTTCTCCTTCTCCTTCTCCTTCTCCTTCTCCTTCTCCTTCTCCTTCTCCTTCTCCTTCTCCTTCTCCTTCTCCTTCGCCTTCTCCTTCGCCTTCTCCTTCGCCTTCTCCTTCGCCTTCTCCTTCGCCTTCTCCTTCGCCTTCTCCTTCGCCTTCTCCTTCGCCTTCGGCCGCATCGGAGCGCAGCCGGAGCGGTTCCAGTGTCCATTGCTGGAGGTCCGTCGCCCAATCGAGAGCCGAGAGATTCGCAATCGTGGAACCCGGATCTCTGGCGGCTTCAATCGCAATATTCGACATCGGCACGACATACCCAGGCGCCATGTGCATGGGCATTTCCAGCGATTTCTCCAATGGCCCAGACCCGTCGCGCAGACGAAGATACAGCGTACACATTCCGGTAAGGAACTCCGCGGGATTCACCTGCAACGGAAGGTCAGGCGCCGGAAGCGCGATCGTGATGATATACGGAACCGTGTCGTCCGCATCCAACGCCATAACAGCATCGGCGAAAGTCTCTATCAGCATGGCGTCGCCCACTCTGGGGTCGCGCGGCAGGCCCATCGGCATGCCCATCGGCGGATTAATGATATCTGGGACTTGGACGGATTGGGGCCATGTGGAACCCCCGAGGTAATCCTGAAGCGCAAATTGCACAGCCTTGAACAGTGACGCGTTCGACATGTAGTGCTCGCCGTATTTGATAAAGGACGGAGGGCGGCCCATGTAGTACTGCAAGTAATAGGCCGCGGCCTCTTCGAGTTCCTCCACGGTAAACTGCCGCGGATTTTCTATGACAAGGCTGGGAAGTTCTGACCCGGAGATAAACCGGCTGTTGAGATTGGCAGGAACAAACTCCCCCTGGAGATAATCGAGCAGGGCGACCAACGGGTCCGAAGGCTCCGTGTTCACGGTCAGGTGAATCACGAAAAAATGAGGCACGTCGCGCGGCAGCATGTCCAGCTTCTGCGCGAGCAGAGAAACCGGACTCTGCCTGCCCTCGATATACGCGTTCGATGTATGCTTGACGAAATACAGATCCATCATCTTGTACGTGTAAATGAACAATTCAGAAGATGATATCGCGAGGTCGCTTGTCCACATGGTCCGGAGCGTATCATCATCGCGATAGTGCGAATGAGGCGCGCCTTGAGAGCAGCAAATCTGCTGGGCGCGAGGCAGGATGTACTTGTCGCGAAACGCACGACCGACCGGCGCGTACCACATGAGGCCGCATTCCATCACGGTGCTCTTGCCGAAGACGCCGAAATAGTCCTCCATGAGCGTAACGCCGCCGGTCCGGCCCGTATCCAGCTCCCCGCAGTTCAAGCAGGGGTCGCCGTACACCTGCGGCAGGCAGGATTCCCAGTCGTAGTACGCCTCTTCCCAAGTCTCGTACTGCGCCACGGCGTCCTCGAACGGAAGGTCAGCTATCTCGTCGGCTCGAATATAGACATCCCAAGTTGTTGGATGGAAATGGTACCCGAGATGCTGACCGCTGTTCTTGAACCACTCAAAGACTTGAGATGCCTGCGGGTCCCGCCCGCTCAGTTCCATATAGTGAACGACAGACACCAAGAAATCACTAAAATACTGATCTGATACAATTCCCCTGGAATCGAGCAGGGTCAGTTCGTTTCGCAGGTTCTCTTTGAACGACTCCCAGAGCGGGAAACCCTCCGTGTCCGTGCAGGGATTGCCTACGGCTTCCTGGTGGTGGATGACGTTGAAATAGATGGGCGCTCTGGCCCCCGGCTCTTTCCGCTTGGCCTGGGCCGGGGGAGTTCCTCCGTTCAGCGCGTGACCGCCCTGCGCGGCCCCCGCGCACGCACTGAGCGCCAACACGATTGAAACCACACGGAAGCAGGCAGTCATGGCACATTCCTCCCAACCGCCGGCATGCGTCCTCACACCCTGATTATACGCCGCGGCTTCTTTGCGCGATAGGGTCTGTTTTTTGATGGTGGCGCAGACCGGTGAAGCAAGTCTGCTGGCGCATGACTGAGGAAAAGGGATAGAATGCGTCCGTTCCCTGCGGACGAGCCAGTTTCACACGTGGGAATAAGCGGGGAATAAATGCGCGGAACGATACTGTTGCAATAAGTGTGCAGGCTGGACCGCGTGGTTGCGGCTCATGGGCCGTACGCGGCGATGCCGGGGGCCAAGACATGAGGTCTGTCCGGAAAGACGGACTTGGCCATGTCTGAATGGTTTGCGGGGTGTCTATGAATCATAAGGATGATGGCGCACAGCCCGGGACAGACCGTGGAGAAGACCAGATGAGTACGAGGCCAGACAATCTGGAAACGGCCCGATACACTGGTACGCGCGTGGAGCGCAGCAACCAGGAAGTCGCGGAACTCGCCAACCGCGAGTATAAATACGGCTGGACCACGGAAATCGAATCGGAAACCCTGGCCAAAGGGTTAAACGAAGACGTCATCAGGCTGATCAGCGGGAAAAAGGGCGAACCGGAATGGATGCTCGAGTGGCGGCTGAAAGCCTACGCGCATTGGCGCAACATGACCGTGCCTCAATGGGCGAAGGTGCGCTACGAAGTCCCCGACTTTCAGGAAATCAGCTACTATTCCGCGCCCAAGGCCCTGCCCGCGAAGAAGAGCCTCGATGAGGTGGACCCGAAGCTGCTGGAAACGTTCGAGAAGCTGGGCATACCCCTTGTCGAGCAGAAACGGCTCTCCGGCGTGGCGGTGGACGCGGTATTCGACAGCGTCAGCGTAGCCACGACGCATAAGGACATTCTCGCGAAGCGGGGCATCATTTTTTGCTCGATTTCGGAGGCGTTGCGCGAGCACGGCGACCTCGTGCGCAAGTATCTCGGCTCCGTGGTGCCCGTGAACGACAACTTTTATGCGGCGCTGAATTCCGCTGTGTTCAGCGACGGTTCTTTCGTCTACGTGCCCAAAGGCGTCAAGTGCCCGATGGACCTGAGTACGTATTTCCGAATTAACGCCGAGAAAACGGGCCAGTTCGAGCGCACGCTAATCATCGCGGAGGAAGGCGCGGAGGTCAGCTACCTTGAGGGTTGCACCGCGCCGATGCGCGACGAGAACCAGCTGCACGCGGCGGTCGTCGAATTGGTCGCGCACCGGGACGCCACGATCCGCTATTCGACCGTGCAGAACTGGTACGCGGGCGACGAGGAAGGCCGGGGCGGCATCTTCAACTTCGTCACGAAGCGCGGCACATGCCTGGGCGCCAACGCGCGCATTTCGTGGACTCAGGTCGAAACCGGCTCGGCCATTACCTGGAAGTACCCGAGCTGCATCCTCAAGGGCGACAACAGCGTTGGCGAGTTCTACTCAGTCGCCATGACCACTGGCCGCCAGCAAGCGGATACCGGCACCAAGATGCTGCACCTGGGCAAGGACACGCGCAGCACGGTGATCTCCAAGACCATTTCCGCGGGCCGCAGCGACAACAGCTACCGCGGCCTCGTGCGCGTGATGCCGAAGGCGGCAAACGCTCGCAACTATACCCAATGCGATTCGCTCCTGCTTGGCAGCACCTGTGGCGCACACACTTTCCCCTATATCGACGTTCGCAACACGACCGCCTCCGTCGAGCACGAGGCGTCCACCTCTAAAATCAGCGAAGACCAGTTGTTCTACTGCCAGACGCGCGCCATCAGCCCCGAAGACGCCATTTCGATGGTTGTAAACGGATTCTGCAAGGAAGTGTTCGACCATTTGCCCATGGAGTTCGCAGTTGAGGCGACCAAGTTGTTGAGCGTCAGCCTCGAAGGGAGTGTCGGATAATGCTTCACATTCGTAATCTGCATGCCTCGGTCGCCGGCAGGGAAATTCTGCGCGGCATCGACCTCAAGGTAAACCCGGGCGAAGTCCATGCGATCATGGGGCCGAACGGTTCGGGCAAGAGCACGCTTGCACAGGTGCTTGCCGGGCACGAAGCGTATGAAGTGGACGAGGCCGCGGGCGGCGTGACGTTCCTGGAGCAGAATCTGCTGGAAATGCCCGCTGAAGAACGCGCGCGCCTAGGTCTCTTCCTCGCGTTCCAGTATCCCGTCGAAATCATGGGCATCACCAACTCGTATTTCCTGCGCGCGGCGCTGAATGAGGTCCGCAAGAGCCGCGGCCTCGAAGAACTTGACCCGATGGATTTCAAGGGATTGCTGGCCGAGAAGATGGCGCTCATCAACATCGATCCGGGTTTTGCGGAGCGCTTCGTCAATCACGGGTTCTCGGGCGGGGAGAAAAAACGCAATGAAATCCTTCAGTTAGCCGTGCTGGAGCCTCGATTGGCGATTCTGGATGAGACCGACTCGGGGCTGGACATAGACGCGCTGCGCATCGTATCGGAAGGCGTCAACAAGTTGCGCTCGCCTAACCGGTCCTTCATCGTGGTCACGCACTACCAGCGGTTGCTCAATTACATCGTGCCGGACTTCGTGCACGTGCTCGTGAACGGGCGGATTGTGAAGTCGGGCGGCAAAGACCTGGCCCTCGAACTCGAGGAAAAGGGCTACGACTGGGTGAAGGAAGCGTTCGCGGCCGCATCCGCGTAACGACGGAGAATAGTCATGCCTGCGCACACGCTCCCCCCCCAGCCTTCCAAGAGCCATTACATTACGGATATTGCCCGATTGGGCGCAGCCAGCGCGCCGGAACACGTTCGCTCGATTCGCGCCGCCGGCGCGGCAGCCTTTCAAACCACGGAATTCCCGCACATGCGGATGGAAGAGTGGCGGCACACGAATATCGGCCCCATCGTGAACACGCCATACAAGAGCCTGGTCGCGCCGGCGGAACACGGCCTCTGCCGCGCCGACGTGGCGCCGTTTCTCCTCGGAAGCCGCGGGTGGACGGAACTGGTTTTCGTCAATGGCTATTTTGCCGAGGACCTCTCGGTTCGCGCGGCGCTGCCCGAAGGCGCGGTAGCGGGCAGCCTGTGGGACGCACTGCTGCACGATTCGCCCGTGGCCGACGCGCACTTGAACCGGTATCTCGGGCCGCGCAGCATTTTTACTCATCTGAACTGCGCCATGCTGCAGGACGGCGCGTTTGTGTATGTCCCCAAAGACACCGCGATCGCCACACCGGTGCACCTCGTATTCGTCAGTACGGCGCAACGCGGCCCGCAGACCGCCGCGCACCCACGCGGCCTCTTCGTGGCCGACACCGGCGCCCAGGTCACGCTCGTGGAAAGCCACGTCTCTCTTGCGGGCGACATGCCCTATCTCGATAATCTCGTCGTCGAGGTGGCCATCGAGCCGAACGCCTCAGTTGACCATTACAAGTTGGTGAGAGCCGGCGCACAGGGCAGCCTGCTCGGCACGACGGAGGTTCATCAGGCCCGCGACAGCCGGTTCCGTTCGTCCGTGTTCGCGCTCGAAGGCGCTGTCGTGCGTAACCAGTTGTGTGTCGCCTTGGACGGCGACGGCGCGGAATGTGAGTTGCACGGGCTGATGCTCAACGACCGCGACCGGCTCGTGGACAATGCCGTCAGCATTACGCACGCGCAGCCTCATTGCCGGAGCCGAATCGCGTACAAGGGCATCCTTGAGGACCGGAGCCGGGGCGTGTTCCTCGGCAAGGTGCACGTACTGCCCGAGGCTCAGCAGACGGACTCGAACCAGCTCAGCAAGTACCTGCTGCTATCGGACAACGCGGTCATCGATACCAAGCCGCAGCTCGAGATTTACGCGGACGACGTGAAGTGCACGCACGGGGCAACCGTTGGCGCCCCGCCGGAACAGGTCATCTTCTATTTCCGGGCGCGCGGCGTAGATGAAGCTACTGCCCGCGGCATGTTAACCTACGGTTTTGCGGATGAAGTCGTAAGCGAAATCGCTCTCGAGTCCCTCCGGCAACGTCTGGAACAGTACGTGTTCCTTAAATACAGTCCACAACACTGACGGCGGCAATATGGCGACAGTCCACACATCCAGCATGGAAGCGGCGGTCATCAGGCCCCCATTTAACGTGGAGCACATACGCCGCGATTTCCCCATACTCGACGTGCGGGTCCACGGCCGGCCCATCGTCTATCTGGACAACGCGGCCACGAGCCAGAAGCCGCGCCAGGTTATCGACACGATTCAGCGCTTCTACACGCAAGAAAACGCAAACATCCATCGCGGGGTGCATCACCTGAGCCAAGTGGCCACCGACCACTACGAGCGCGCCCGCGAACGCATAGCCCGGTTCCTGGGCGCGACCGTCGGTTGCGAAATCCTGTTTACGCGCGGCGCCACCGAGGGCATCAACCTCATCGCCCAGACCTACGGGCGCGCGTTCATCAAGCCGGGCGACGAAATCCTCGTTTCGCACATGGAGCATCACTCGAATATCGTCCCTTGGCAGATGCTCTGCGAGGAAAAAGGCGCGAAACTGCGGGTTATCCCCATCACGGACGAAGGCGAACTGGTCATGGACGAGTTCGCGCGCCTGCTCAACGAGCGCACGAAGATCGTTTCCATCGTTCATGTTTCAAACGCACTCGGAACCGTGAACCCCGTTCCAGAGATCATTCGCGCAAGCCACGACGCGGGAGCCGTTGTGGTCGTTGACGGCGCGCAATCGGCCCCGCATATGCCCGTTAATATTCATGAAATGGGATGCGACTTCTTTGTCTGTTCCGGGCACAAGATGTGCGGGCCGACCGGCATAGGCGTGCTTTACGGCAAAGTCGAGCATCTCGAAAAGATGCCTCCGTATCAGGGCGGCGGCGACATGATCCTGTCCGTCACGTTCGAGAAGACGGTGTTCAACATCCTGCCGCACAAATACGAAGCGGGCACCCCGAACATCGAGGGCGTCATAGGTCTTGGCGCGGCTGTGGATTACCTCAGTGAAACCGGAATGGACGCCATCGCCGAGTACGAACTGGAACTGACCCAATACGGCACGCGCGTGCTCGAAGAAATCCCGGGTCTGCGCATGATCGGCACGGCGCGCGACAAGGCCGGCATCCTTTCCTTCACGCTCGAAGGAATTCACCCGCACGACATTGGCCAAATACTCAATGAAGAAGGCGTAGCCATCCGCGCGGGCCATCATTGCGCGCAGCCGGTTATGCAGCGTTTCGGCGTGCCCGCCACCGCGCGGGCTTCGCTTGCCTTCTACAATACCAGGGAGGAACTCGACGCGCTCGCCGCGGCGATACGGCAGGTCCAGAAGGTGTTTCACTGATGTCCGGGTCACGCGCGCTGTACGAGCAGGTCATACTTGATCACAACAAGAACCCCCGAAACTTCAAGATCATCGAGGACGCAGACCGCAGAATCGAGGGGTTTAATCCCCTGTGCGGCGACCACATCACCATCTTCCTCAAACTCGATGGCAACACCATCACCGACATCGGGCTGCAGGGCGTGGGTTGCGCCATCGCAAAGTCTTCCGCGTCGATCATGTCCACCGTGCTCAAGGGCAAGACCATTGACGAAGCGAAAGCCCTTTTTGACCGTTTCCACGCCATGGTAACCTCCCCGCCCGACACGCCCCTGGATGAAACCTCCCTGGGCAAGCTGGCCGTATTCGGGGGGGTCCGCGAGTTCCCTATCCGCATTAAGTGCGCCACCCTCGCGTGGCACGCCCTACTCGCCGCGATCAACGACAACGGCACGCAGGTCTCGACTGAATAGGCCGCGACCCGGCCGTCTTTGTCACACAGCAAGCAAATGTGCTAGAATCACATTGAATCCAGAAATATTGTGTTCTTGGTTCATTCCAGGCTGTGTGCCCGATTCGTCATAACATCAAGGGATTCAAGGGAATGGCGGATGTACTGAATGTCGAGACCGTGCCGACGCTCGAAGAGACGAAGCGCCGCATGCGAGAACGTCTCCGGGGAGTAATTCCCGATTTTGAGGTCGATTTCAAGGCTGGCATTGCGCATGAGATTCTCGAATTGAAACACGCACGTAATGCCGTCATTCTCGGTCATAATTATATGGAACCCGCCCTGTACCATTCCGTGCCGGACTACACGGGCGACTCGCTCCAGCTTTCCGCGGTCTCCGCGCAGACGGATGCCGATATCATCGTGTTCTGCGGCGTGTGGTTCATGGGCGAGACCGCAAAAATCCTGAATCCGGGGAAGACGGTTCTTGTGCCGTCCCGGCAGGCCGGCTGTTCGCTCGCGGCTGGAATTGAAGCCGCGGACGTCGTGAATCTCAAGAACCGTTTCCCGGGCGCGCCGGTCGTGACCTACGTGAACACCTACGCCGCGGTCAAGGCCGAATCGGATTACTGCTGTACCTCCGGCAACGCGGACAAAGTTGTCAGACACCTGCTCGGGCAGGGCCACAAACGCATCCTCTTTCTGCCGGACGAATACCTCGCTCACAACACGGCCAATGAACTGGGCATTCATTTCTTTTCTGACCGTGACGAGGCGGCGATTGCCGCGGCCCCCACGGATGAACCCGTCGTGATCGGATGGCATTCCCGCTGCGAAGTCCACGAACTTTTCTCGGTAGAGGACGTGGGAAACATCCGCCGGCAGTATCCTGACGCCGTTATCCTTGCGCACCCGGAATGCAAGCCTGAAGTGATTGAACTCGTGGATATCTCGGGCAGCACAAAGGCAATGGCCGATTTCGTCCGCGCGAACGACAGCCGCCGTTACGCGCTGTTGACCGAGTGCAGCATGGGCGACAACCTCGTGGCCGAGTTCCCCCATCGGGAAATGGTGCGGGCTTGCAGCCTGCGCTGCCAGCACATGAACCAAGTCACCCTCGAACAGACGCTCGAGGCGCTGCAGCACACGCAATACGAAGTCGAACTCGATCCGGAGGTCATCGAACGCGCGCGCCTGCCCATCGACCGCATGCTCGCTATCCGCTGACGTTCCTCATCCGCCCGTCCGCGCCTTCGCGCTGCCTCACGCCTGGCGCTCGGACGCCTTCTCCGCCAGTTCGCCGAAGCGATGTACAACCGCGAGCGCGGGGTCAAGCGGCACCGAGGCATGTTTCGTCCCGGGTGGCGTCGAAATAACCGGCGTGGGCCGCAATTTCTTGCCTTTGAACTGGGGCAGCCACTCGGCCTCCGCGTCGAGCATCTCGCCCACCATATCGCGGACCTGTTTGAGCGTAAGACACGCGGAGGTGAGCGGGTCGACCGCGCACGCGGCCGTCGCGAGTTCCGGATCGCCCGAAATCGCCGCCTCGACCGCCAAGCCCTGCGTGTTGACGTTAAGCATGTTCAGCGCGGCGCACTGCGGCGGGATGTCGCCGACTACAGTCGGGTGCAGGCCCATCTTGTCGGCAAAAACGGGGATTTCCGCGCAGCAGCCCGCGGGCAGGTTCGTGATGTAGTGGTCGTTGCGCACGTTGCCCTGGAACTTGAACGTTTTGCCCGTTTCGAGCGCTTCGAGGATGTACGAGCAGTATTCAACGCTCCGATGGTCGATTTTTGTCGGCTCGGACGCGAGCATATCGGTGTTTTCGAGCTTGTCGGCGATCAGGCGGCACCACTTGTAGTACGCGCCGCTCTCGCCGCCGAAACTCGGCTCGTCGCAGTAAAGGTCGAGCGCATACTTGCTGCTGCGAAACCACGGCAGGTACTCGGAGAGGTGTCCGGTGCTTTCGGTCATGAAGTAACCGATGTGCCGCATCGTCTCGATACGCACCTTTTCGTTGATGTAGTACTCGGGCAATTCACAGCGCTCCTTAAACTGCGGATACAGGTCCTTGCCCTTGTGTTCGAGGCGCAGAAACCAGCCCATGTGATTGATGCCCGCCGCGAGGTAATCGATCTCCTCCTTCGGCAGTCCGACATAGCCGGAGATCAGGTCGAGTGTCGTCTGCACGCCGTGGCAGAGGCCGACAAACTTCGTCCCCGGCACCTTGCCCAGCGACCAGCACACCGTCGCCATCGGATTCACGTAATTGAGCAGATACGCGTTCGGGCACAGCTCCTGCATCTCGCGCGCGATGTCCATCATCACCGGTGCCGTGCGCAGCGTGCGGAACACGCCGCCCGGCCCGAGCGTGTCCGCGATACATTGATCGACGCCATGCTTCAGCGGGATTTGATAGTCCTTCTCGAAGGCGTCCACGCCGCCAATCTGCAGCATGACGATGACATAGTCCGCGTCCTTCAGCGCTTCCCGGCGGTCGAGCGTGATCTGCGCCGTTGCGCCGATGCCGTTCTCCTTGATCACTTTGTCGGCGAAGGCTTTCAGACGTTCGAGCTTGGGCCGCGTCCGGCTCATGAACCGGAACTCGCTGTTGCACAGCGAGGGCGTCGCCACAATGTCCATGAACAACGTCTTCGCGAACACGATGCTGCCCGCGCCAATCATCGCTATCTTCGGCATGGCCGGTTCCTTTCCTGTAACTCGATATTCGATTCTACCAAATCGGCAGGGACCGCAACAGCGCCGGCAGTGGACGGTCCACCCGCGCCGGGTGTATCGTGATGGAGAACGCGGCCAGGGTCTTGGAAACGCAACAGGAGTACCCGCGATGTCAAATGATGTATCCAGACGGTCTTTCATCAAGAGCGCGGCTATCGGCGCCGGGCTGCTGTCCCTCGCGGATGGCGCCCCGGCTGATGATAAACCCATCCAGGGTTTCGAGGACACGCAGAGCACCACGAACCGGAGCAAGACGTGGCAACCCATCTCGGACCGCAAGATTCGCATGGGCATCGTCGGCTACGGCGTGTGCAAGTTCGGCGCGGCCTTCTCTTTCCAGGACCACCCGAATGTGGAGGTCGTGGCGGTCAGCGACTTGATTCCCGAGCGCTGTGCCGGGCTCGCCCAAGCGTGCCGCTGCGGCAAGACATATCCTTCTCTAGAAGAACTCGTCAAGGACCCGTCCATCGAGGCGGTATTCGTGGCCACGGACGCGCCGAGCCACGCTCGGCACTGCATCGAGGTGCTGGAGCACGGCAAGCATGTGGGGAGCGCAGTGCCCGCCGTATTCGGCAGTCTGGAAGACGCCGGCAGGCTTCACGACGCGGTAAAGGCCTCTGGCCTGAATTACATGATGTTCGAGACGAGCGGCTTCCACAACGACGTGTACGCGATGCGCGAAATCTTTAACGCGGGCGGCTTCGGCAAGATGGTCTACACGGAGGGCGAGTATTACCACTACATGGAGACGCCGCTCGATTCGTACAAGGGCTGGCGCATCGGCCTGCCGCCGCAATGGTACCCGACCCACTCGAACGGCTACTACACCTGCGTCACCGGCGGCGGCTTCACTGAGGTGTCCTGCATGGGCATTCCGAGCGTGGTGGAGCATCTGCAACCCGCCAACAATCCGTACGCCAACCCGTTTGGCACCGAGATCGCGCTGTTCCGCACCAGCGAGAACGGCATGGCGCGGATGGCCGTCAGTTGGGATACGCCCGGCCATGGCGGCGAAATGGGCCGTGCGCGGGGGCAGAAGGGTTCCATGTGGGAAATGAGCTTCGAGGGCACATCGGACATCTCGGCGCTCGATTTGGCCAAACCGCCCCTGCCGCCGAGCGTCGATCCGGGCGGTCACGGCGGCTCCCACGGCTACCTCTGCGAGGAATTTGTCAACAGTATCCTCCAGGAGCGCGCCCCGCTCATAAACGTCGCCTGGGCGCTCAATATGACCGTTGCCGGCATCGTCGCGCACCAGTCCGCGCTGAAAGACGGCGAGTTGATGAGAATTCCGCAGTATACGATGTAAAATGAGATAATGTTATGGAGAAGAAACGCACCGGTCCTGGCGGGACGACTACGACTTCAGCGGCTGCGGCCAAGGCAGGCACGCGAAACCGTGTGCAGAAGGGACGGATGCCGTCGTGCTCGATACCGATGCGGCAATGCATCTTCCTTGCTCCAATTCCGTAATAAGCTCCTCCGCGGCATGGTCGCCATCCTGAATGGAAGCAGCAAGGATGCGTCCAGACGCTGGACAGGTCCTGCGGTTCCTTATCCGAACTCCGCAGGCATGTTGAAATCCAATATGGGAGCGACAAGAAGAACTGCTGGTCAACACCGGTTTTCACTCATCTCTGAAAATGCCCGGGTTTACCAGAGCTTATCGAATGAACGCATTGAAAGGACGTCTCGCATGCGAATCGCAGATTGGCCTGTTTTGGCTGGAACCCTGTTCCTGCTCATCGTTCCCCTTTCCATGGCCGCGGATGTCTCGTTCGAGGCGCACCGCGTGGGTGCCTATCGCGGCGAGTCCTGCGGCGTAGGCGATTTTAACCAGGACGGCAAACTCGATATCGTCGCGCTGCCGTTCCTCTATCTCGCGCCGGAGTTCAAAGGCGTGGAAATCTGCGTCATCGAGGGCGAGGTCGACGAAGAGGGCAAGGGCTACCGCTGGGATTTCATGAACGCGCCGCTCGACGTGGATGGCGACGGCTGGCTCGACGTGGTCACGTGTTCATGGTTCGGCAAGAAGGCCGAGTGGCTGCGCAATCCCGGCACGGCGGGCGGCATGTGGCCGCGCGCGCTCATCGAAGAGAACGGCAACTATGAGTGCGGCGAGGCCTGGGACATCGACGGCGACGGCGAGCCGCACGAAATCCTGCCCGCCGTCCTGCATACGGTCTGGTACGAGACGGCTTTGTTGCCCGACGGGGCGCGCGGCATGGTCATCCATCGCATCTCCGAGAAGACAATGAACTTCGGCACCGGCTGCGGCGATATCAACGGCGACGGGCGGCCCGATATCCTGCGGCCCGATGCCTGGTTCGAAGGGCCCGCGGACCCGCGCGCCGGCGAATGGAAGGAGCACCCGCTGGCCGTGGGCAGCAAGGAAGACGGGAAACCCGCGCACACGGCGCAGATTCTTGTCTATGACGTGAACGCCGATGGATTGAACGACCTGATTACCAGCAACGCGCACGAATACGGCATTTTCTGGTATGAGCAGCGGAAGCAGGAAGGCGGCACGGACTGGAGACAACACCTGATCGACGACACGTGGACGCAGGCACATAGCCTCGGCCTCGCCGATATCGACAACGACGGTGACATGGATTTCTTCACGGGAAAGCGTTTCATGGCCCACAACGGCGGCGACCCGGGCGAATTCGAGCCGCTCGGAGTGTACTGGTACGAACTCGAGCGCGGCCCCGAACCCCGATGGACCAAACACGTCATCTCCTACGATGAAGGCATTGGCTCGGGCCTGAACCTCGTGCCCACGGACCTCGACGCCGACGGCGACAGCGATGTCGTAGTCACCGGCAAGTGGGGCGGCCCGGTCTGGTTCGAGAACAAGCTGAAATAGCCCACAAGCGGCGGGCCGAAACGCGCACGTATGCAGGATATGCGGACAGACTGCACCGCAGCCCGCCCGCAAGCGCGCACAGCAGAACCGCCGCCGCAAACGCCGCGATTAGGTGCTGAATCGCCTTCGCTCCCGGATCCGGAACAGGTGCCGGACCGCCCATGCCTGATAGCCCAGGGCGAAGACTCCAGGCGCGAGATAGAGGGGCGCCAGCCAGTCCGGAACGGCCATATTGCCGCGGCGCAATACCACCGCGCTCATCCCGCAAACATCTTGCGTTGTTCGCGGTCGTAGCGCGTGCGCTGGCCGGTTTCGAGCGCGTTTGCGGCCATGATCGTAGCCACGGAATGCTGGTGGCCGTACTCGATGTCCGCGGTGGGCCGCTCGCGGCTGCGGATGCAGTCGAGCCAGTTCGCCATGTGGTTCTCGTCCGGAATCGCCTCGAGCGTGCCGTCCTCGATGCGCTGGCCGTCCTCGACGCCTTCGCCCGAGTAAGTGCCCTTCTCCATATCAATCGTGCCGTACTGGCCGTGGATGGTGTAGTGCGTGCCGGAGGCGTTCGTCAGGTTCATGCACCAACTGAACAGGAAACCCTCCGGGTAATCGACCAGCGCGTGAAACAGGTCCGTGTGTTCGCGGCCGTCTTTCCAGAGATAGATGCCGCCGTGCGCGACGGCGCTGTTGGGATAACTCGCGTTCATGGCATTGTGCGCGGCGTCGATCAGGTGCGTCATCCACAGGCCCGAGATGCCGTTCGTGCACATGCGGTACAGGTGCCAGCGCCGCAACAGGCGCGGGTCAAACGCGACCTTGGGCCGGTTGAACAGGTAGGCGTCCCAATCGACGTCCTCTTCCTTGCAGTTGTCGAACTTGCGCGCCCAGCGCGCCTGGTTGAAGCAGTTCGCCGCGTCGATGCGGCTCACGTGGCCCAGCGCGCCCGACGCAATCAGCGCGCGTGCCGCTTTCCAGCGGCCCTCGCTGCGCCGTTGCGTGCCCGCCTGCACCACGCGCTCATTCTTGCGCGCGAGGTCGAGCGCTTCGTTCGCTTCCTCGACGCTCAGCGACATCGGTTTTTCGACGTACACGTCCTTGCCTGCTTTCAGCGCCTCGACCATGATCGGCGTGTGCGCAAAATCCGGCGTCGCGACGACCACCGCGTCCACGTCGTCGCGCGCGAGCAGTTCGCCGAAGCGCGAGGTAGCGAACGGCTTCGCGCCGAAGATTTTTTCGACCCGCGCGGCCGCGGACTCGCGGTTCGGCCGCCACACGTCGCACACGGCGGCAATCTCGACGTTGTGCGACTCGCGCAGCTTGCCGATATCGACGATATGCGCCGAACAGCGGTCGCCCGTGCCGACCAGGCCGATCCGGAGCCGATCATTTGCGCCGAAGACCGTGCGCGGCATTGCCAGCCCCGCGCCCACCGCCAGTCCGGACGCCGCCAGAAAACCGCGTCGTGAAAATGTGTGCTCAGCCATGTTTCTTTCCTCCCAGGCCGCCCATATCGAGCGGACATGCGCCTTTGTTCGTAGTACAGCATTTATGCTGCCCCCAAGACAAGCTGAAGCTTGAATTACGAACGAAGTCCTCTCGAACGCGTTAACACGCCGCGCGCGTTCTCAGGGCTGCCAGATTGTCAGCCCGATGTGTTTCGCCATCAGGTCGAAATCCCTGTCGTGGTGAATTAGCGCAAAATCATGCTCGGCGCAGAACGTGCCGATCAGGACATCGATGGTCTTGCGCACAGTAACACCGCGTGCGCGCAACGTGCGATAGTTCTTGGCGGCTCGCTCCGCCATTTCGAATCCCACCATCTCGTAGCGCGGCAGCGATAGAAAGAGAGTATCGATCTCCCGCCGCTCGCGAGCCGAGCGAATCCCCTGCATCACCTCGCAATACACCAAGTCGCCCATCCCGACCAACTCTTGCTCCAGGCACGAATCGACCCGCTCCACAACGGACAGTTCTCCATCGTGAAAGAATTCGATCCACGCGGACGTATCGATGATTACCAACTCAGTCTTTCCTCATGGCTTCCAGGTTGCCCTCCCACGAGACCTTGCCGCGAAACCCCCGTAGCCGATCCTGGCTTCTTACCTGGACCAGAAGTCGCAATCCGGCCTCAATTGCCGAGCGCTTGGTCCGAAAACCGCCAGCCTTCAGGGCCCGGCGCATGAGACCATCGTCAATGACTACATTCGTGCGCATAATTCAGCTCCTCGATGTGTATCCATTATACACATTCCGACGGTCGAACGGCCAGATTCTCAAGGACACCGGGCATCGGGGACTGGCGCAAGCAAGCCTTCGCGGACTCGCTCGCTTGTGGCAGTCCCCGGCGTCTTTACAAATTTCTCCCCTTCTCTCTCGTGTTTGCACGGATTCCATGCCAATCCTAGAATGAAGAGCCGCTTTCTGAAGCGCCAAGCGGGATAAGGAGAGGGTCTGATGTGTAGCGCAAGTCGTGTAGCCTTTTCTTGCAGTCTCTTTCTGATGATTGCTCTTGTGTGTGCGCCGTTTGCCTTTTCGGGCGAATCGGTGCGGGTGTGGGAGGAAGCGATGACGCTGCCGACGTATGGGGTCGGCCCGGGCGACGTCAATCCGCGGTTCTATGACGGGCGCGGGTATCAGGGCGCGATGGGGCCGGTCTATCCGTATCCGATGCTCGACGTGTTGACGCAAGAGAGGGCGGACCGCACGTGGAAGGCGCTGTATCTCGAAAACGAGTACGTGCGCTTCTGCGTGCTTCCCGAGATCGGCGGGCGCATCTTCGAGGCGTACGACAAGACGAACGATCACCATTTCTTCTACCGTCAGCACGTGATCAAGCCGGACCTGATCGGCATGCTCGGCGCGTGGATATCGGGCGGGGTCGAGTGGTGCGTATTTCACCATCACCGCAACACGACCTTCATGCCGGTGGACTACCTGCTTGCGGAAAACGAGGACGGGAGCAAGACGATCTGGATCGGCGAGACGGAGCGCCGCCACCGCATGAAATGGGTCATCGGCATGACGCTGCATCCGGGCGAATCGCGGCTGGACGTGACGGTGAAGCTGTTTAACGGCACGCCGTACGTGCACACGATTCTGTATTGGGCGAACGTGGCGGTCCATTCGACGCCGGGCTATCAGATCATCTTTCCGCCGAGCACGCAGTTCGCCACGTTCCACGGCAAGAACCAGTTCTCACACTGGCCCATTTCGCATGAGGTGTTCAACGGCCAAGACTATACGCAGGGCGTGGACGTGAGTTGGTGGAAGAGCCACGCCGCGGCGACGTCGTTCTTCGCATGGAACGTGCAGGAGGATTTCTTCGCGGGCTATGACCACGATAAGCGCGCGGGCGTGGTGCATGTCGCGGACCATCACGTCGTGCCCGGCATGAAACTGTGGACGTGGGGCACGAACTCGACCGGCGACCGCGTCAAACTTACCGACAGCGACGGGCCGTACGCGGAGATCATGGTCGGCGCGTATTCGGACAACCAGCCGGACTACAGTTGGGTTCAGCCGCACGAGGTGAAAGCCTTCACGCAAAGCTGGTACCCGCTGCGCGAACTGGGTGGCGTTTGTAACGCAACACGCGACGCTGCCTTGAACCTGACGGTGTCGCCGGAGCGCGTAGCGCGGATCGCATGCAACACGGCGGGCAGGCACGGCGCCGCACGTGTGCTGCTGACCGGAAGGGGCCGAGCGCTGCTCGACAAGCGTATCGCGATTGACCCCGCCACGCCGTTTGCCGAAGAAATCGCGCTGCCGGACGGCGTCGAGGAGAACGACTTGCGGGCCGCATTATATGACGAAGACGGCCTCGAACTGGTCGCGTATCAGCGCAAGAACCACGAACCAGAACCGATGCCCGAAGTGGTGACGCCGCCGCCGCCGCCAGCGCAGATCAAGACCGTCGAGGAGTTGTACCTCGCGGGCCAGCGCCTCCAGCAGTTCTACAATCCGACGACCGAACCGTACCCTTACTACGAGGAAGCACTCAAGCGCGATCCGGACGACGCGCGCACGAACACGGCGCTGGGCATAGACGATTGCAGGCGCGGCCTGTATGCGCGGGCGGAAGAGCGGCTCAGGCGGGCCGTCGCGCGGCTCACGTTCAACCACACACGCCCGAAGGACGGCGAGCCTCACTACTATCTGGGCGTGGCGCTGGCGGGCCAGGAGAACTATGAAGAAGCGTACGACGCGTTCAACCGCGCGGCGTGGAACATGGCGTGGCATTCGGCGGCGAACTACGCGCTGGCGGAGATCGATTGCCGCAACGGCGATTTCGAGCGCGCACTAGGGCATATCGAGCAGTCGCTGGCCACGAACACGCTCGATACGAAAGCACTGAACCTGCGCGCCGCAATTCTGCGTCGTCTGGGCCGGATTGAAGAGGCCAAAGAACAGGCCGAGGCCAATCTTGGCATTGATCCACTCGATTTCTGGGCGGGCAATGAACTTGCACTTGCGGAGCGCGCCGCGGGCAAAGGTCGCGCGGCGGAGCGCGCGCTGGAGGCCCTGACGGCGCGCATGCGCGGCGAGGCGGAGTCGTATCTCGAGCTGGCGGCGAATTACGCCGCCGCCGCGTTGTACGACGAGGCCGTCGACGTGCTCGAACGCCGGACGACGGGCGAAAACGCGGACACGTACCCGATGCTGTATTACGACCTGGGCTACTACACGGCGCAGAAGGGCGACACGGCCCGCGCCGTCGAGTGGTACCGCACGGCAAACGCGATGCCCGCGACGTATTGTTTCCCCTACCGGCTCGAATCGATTCGCGTGCTGCGGCATGCGATCGCCACGTGTCCGGACGACGCGCGCGCCTACTACTACCTTGGCAACCTGCTCTACGACTGGCAGCCGGACGAGGCGGTCCAGGCATGGGAAGAATCGGTCGCGCGCGATAGCGCGTTCGCGACCGCGCACCGCAACCTCGGCTACGCATATTTCAAGCGGCTGGACGACTATCCGAAGGCCATCGCGGCGTACGAGCAGGCCGCGGCGTGCGACGGCACGGACCCGCGCGTGTTTTATGAACTCGAACAGCTCTACGAGGTCGCCGGCACCGCGCCGGAGACGCGGCTCGCGCTCTTGTGCAAGAACCAGGAGACCACGAACAAGCGCAGCGACCTCGTGGCGCGGCAGATTCGCCTGTTCGTACAGGCGGGCCAATACGACACGGCCATCGACATGCTCTCGAAGCGGCGTTTCGACACGTGGGAAGGCGGCACGGAAATCCACGACACCTACGTCGAGGCGTACGTGCTGCGCGGGATGGCCGCGTTGAACAACGGACAGGCGCAGGACGCGCTGCGCGACTTCGACGCGGCGCTGGAATACCCCGCGAACCTGGGGATCGACCGGCCGCTGAACGATCCGCCCGCGACGCGCACGCACCTGCTCATCGCGGAGGCGTGTGAAGCGCTCGGCGACGCAGCGAAGGCCCGCGCGCATCTCGAAGAAGCGGCCAAAATCGACGTGGGTGGCTCGGAATTCCGCTTTCACAAGGGACAGGCGCTCGCGAAACTCGGCAATACGGCGGAAGCGGCGGCCCTGTTTGACGCGCTCGCCGCGGACGGCGCGGCGCAGCTCGAGCAGGGCGGCCCGGTCGACTTCTTCATGAAATTCGGCGAGAAACAGGCGCGCGGCATGCAACTGGCGCAGGCGCACTATCTCGCGGGCCTTGGCGCGCTCGGCAGCGGCGACACAGCGAACGCGAAGCGGCATTTCGAGCAGGCGCTCGCACAAAATCCGAACCATCTCTGGGCGCGGGTGTGCCTCGGCGGCCTCAAACAGTAGCTGGTCCGACCGCTACCCCGGAAAGACGAAAGGGCCCAAACGGCCAAGAGGACCAAAAGGCCACGGGTGCGCACGCAGGGCCGGCAACGCCCTTGCGCGGTCCGCTGTACGGAATCCGGGCGGCGAACAACATCAATGGCCGCCGGGGCGGTAGCGACCCGTCACGGTAACAGCGGGCAGAATCCGTCTTCGGTGCCCTGGTCCGGGCAGTACGCGTAGCCGCCGGACTGATAAAGCTGGCCCAGCCGCAGCAACTCGCTCAGCGAGATGATCCAGTCGCCGCCCGGCGGCGCATAGTCGGCGCTGTGTGGGCAGCAGGACAGGTCCGGCCCGCGCACCGGCGCGTAGCCGTCCTCGGTCAACCGGGGCGGTCGCACGCAATGCAGCCCGCCCGCGTTATAGAACTGAATTACCCGCAGCAGTTCCACCAGTTCGACCTGATAGTCGCCGTTCACGTCCGCCGAATGTACTGTTCGCACGCAGGTTTCCCCTTCTTCTCCCTCCTCCCCTTCCCCTTCCCCTTCCCCTTCCCCTTCCCCTTCGCCTTCGCCCTCGCCCTCACCCTCACCCTCACCCTCACCCTCGCCTTCGCCTTCGCCTTCGCCCTTGCCCTCCCCCTCCCCCTCGCCCTCGCCTTCGCCTTCCGCCTCGCCTTCGCTCTCTCCTCCCC
>JAGMZX010000111.1:0-4270 GCA_018005585.1 Candidatus Hydrogenedentota bacterium
CTTGCAGTTCATGCATGGCGTGGTGGAAGGCGCACACATCCTTCAGGTCGTCGTGGGGGGCGCAGTAATCGCCCAGGAATCTGCCTTGGCACGCTTCCACGATTTCGAGTAACTGGATTTGGCGCGGGTCGCGCGCCAGGGTGACACCGCCGCGCGTTCCGCGGTGTGACTGTAATATGCCAGCTTTCACGAGCTGGGTGTGTATCTTGGAGAGATACGTGGTCGATGCGTCCAGGCGGCGCGCCATGTCCTGCGGCGAGACCGGCGCGTCCCGCTCCAGTTGGGTCATGAGCACCAACACCTGAATCGCGGTAATAGAAGTCTTCGTCAGCATACGGCGTCCCTTGCGCGGGGGCCTGTCCGTGCAGACCCCCGCGGGTCAAACCGCCAAATCACAGTACGGCGGAGTCTACGCCACGGAGAGCGCGGCCTCCACGTCAGCCCGAGGATCGGAACCGATAGGCGCCAGCTCGAATTTCTCGACGAGCACGTTCAACACGTTGGGCGTGACGAACGCGGGCAGCGCCGGGCCGAGCTTGATCCGTTTCATGCCCAGGTGCAGCAGTGTGAGCAGCACGGCTACCGCCTTCTGCTCGAACCAGCTGATTTCGAGCGTGAGCGGCAGGTCGTTCACGCCGCACTCGAACGCATTGGCGAGCGCGAGCGCGACCTGGATCGCGCCGTACGCGTCGTTGCACTGGCCCATGTCGAGCAGGCGCGGCAACCCGGCGACCGTGCCGTAATCGTAATCGCGGATGCGGAACTTGCCACAACCGAGCGTGAGAATCAGCGTATCCTGCGGCGTGTTCCGCGCGAATTCGGAGAAGTAGTTGCGACCGGGCTCCGCCCCGTCGCAGCCGCCGATGAGGAAGAAGTGGCGAATCTGGCCCGACTTCACGGCGGCGACGACTTTGTCCGCAATGCCGAGAATCGTGGTCCAGTGAAATCCGACGGTCGAGGTCTTGATTGCAGTGGGCGTCAAGGGCCCGATTTCGAGAGCGCGCCGGACCACGGCGGAGAAATCGCGGTTCCTGATGTTCGTGGCTCCGGGCACGGCCGTTACGCCCGTCGTGTAAAAACGATTCAGGTAGGTGTTCGTCTCGAAGGGGATGAGCACGCAGTTGGTCGTCGCGACGATGGGCCCGCCGAACGTCTCGAATTCGCGCCGCTGTTTCTGCCACGCGCCGCCGAAATGCCCCACGAAATGGGGATACCGTCGCAGGCCGGGATACATGTGGGCGGGCAGCATTTCGCCGTGCGTATACACGTTGATGCCCGTGCCCTGAGTCTGTTCCAGAATATCGCGCAGGTCCACGAGGTCGTGGCCCGTGACCAGGATGCCGGGGCCTTCCTGGACGCCTTCCTTCACCTCGGCCGGCCCCGGCTGGCCGAATGTCTCGACGTGCCCGTCGTTCAACAATTGCATGGTCTTGTAGTTCATGCGCCCGCACTCAAGCACGAGTCCGAGCAGGCTGTCCATGTCGAAATTGACGTTCGTCATCGTGGCAAACAGGGCTTCGTCGATGAAGGCCTCGACCTCGGGGTCCGTCTTGCCGAGCCGGCGCGCGTGCGCCTTGTAGGCCGCCATGCCCTTGAGCCCGTACAGCAGAATCTTCTGTAAGGACTCCATGTCGGGACTCTTGCCACAGACGCCCTGCGAGACGCAGCCCGTGCCACGATACGTCTGTTCACACTGGTCGCAATACATGCTGCTCATACTTCTGGTTACTCCATGAGGGGTGCAGCGCCTGGGTGCCGCCGTCCCACCAAGTCCGGCGTTGCAAGCGCTATTTCGGATATAGTATATCCGTTATATCTATGAACTGCAACCAGAGCCCGGTTGTCGCTCCGGCGCATCCTGGTTCCCGGCCAATTCCAGCACTCGTGCCTCCATGCCGAGGTCGCGCAAGACCTGCGCGGTCAGGTTTGCCCAGCGCGCGGCCCGATCGAGGATCCAGCTGTCACTGGTGAGCACGATGTGGGGCGATTGCGCCAGGAGCTTGTCAGGATTGGGCGCGAGCGCGACATGCCAAGGGTACCGGGCTGCTTCGGCGTGCGCCCGCAGGAACGCCGTGAGCCGGCCGCTGTTCGAGACGGGCGCGTCGAAATACCAGAAGACCCTTTCGGGCGCGAGCGCAGCGAGCGTTTCGCCGATGCGCGCGACGGCGGGCAACGTCTCCTCGACGCGACGGTAGGAGCCGTGCAGGCTGGCCATGTCACGGATACAGCCGTCGCGCCCCCGCAAGAGCACGCCGTTCGCCAACGCGCTTTCGGCGGTAATCAGGATGTTGTAGCCGTCGACGATGAGCGATTCGCCGCGGAGGCGGTCCATGGGAACCTCGCGCGCGCGCCGCAAGGCGAGCGAGGCGTCCGAACAGGCACAGCGGTCCACGGCCATGCGTCCGCGCAGGGCGAGTTGAAAGTGGTCGCCTACGAGCTTCAACGCGGAAACACGGGAGTACTCGCGCGTGAGCAGCCAAGACAGGTCGGCCACGGCTTTGGCCAGTCTCGGGACCTGCCCGGGCGCGAACAGGCCGTCGTCCTCGGGATGCCTGCCACGATGATGTTGTTTTGAAGGCACGGTCCGGGTCTCGCGGCAGCAAGCGCGGTTACGGTTCGGGCGGAACGCCCGGGGCGTCCGGCGGCTGCGGCGCAGGCGCCTCCGCCGGCGCTTCGGCCTCGTCTGAAGCGGCGGGTTCCGCCGGTTGCGGCTGGAGCGCGGCTCCATCCTGGGCGGGAGTCCCTACTGGAGCCGCGTCATGCGCCTCCCGCGCGGGCGCTGTTGACGGTAATGGCGCAGGGGCTTCCTGCGCAGGCGCGGCGGGTGGCGCGGCAGCGGTCTCGTCCGGCGCAGAGGCTCGCTGCGGTGCGGACTCGAGGTGTTCCCACTCTTCGCGGTGCAGTTCGAGGTAGGTCAGGAGTCCGACGGCGACCTCGTCCCTTCGCCAATGCGGCGTGGCGGCGAAAGTCTCTCTCCAGGTACCGCGCTGGACGATGCCGTAGAAGTGCGGGACCTGCGAGATGTAGCTGTCCACGAAATCGCGCAGGGAGCGGCCCTGTCTCCGTTCGAGGAAATCACCGGGCGCTCGCTCGCCCACATAGGCTTTCCAGAAGGCGTCTGCTTCCATGCGCGCATTCTACCAGACGAACCCCGCGCGGCGGAACCTTGCCGCCGACCCCGGCGGAGCCGGGGCGACCCCTCTGGAACTGCCCCCCTCTGCTGGGGTTTAATGGGAAAACGCAAGGGACATTCGCCTTGCTGGGAGGTGAATTGTGAAACACACAGCCGGCAACACCGTTTCGGTCATGGGGACTATCGACAGGCGCGATTTTCTGGCTTGCCTGGGCTTGGGCGCGGCGGCGTGGGCGGCGCCGCGCGGTTTTGGCGAAAGTGCCCCCGCCCCGGGACGGCCGAACATCATTATCATTCTCGCGGACGACCTGGGCTACGCGGACCTGGGCGCGACTGGCTGTCAAGACATTCCGACACCGAACATCGACTCCATTGCGGCGGGTGGGGTGCGTTTCACGGACGGCTACGTGTCGTGCCCGGTGTGCAGTCCGACGCGCGCGGGGTTGATGACCGGCAGGTATCAGCAGCGCTTCGGCCATTGGTACAACCCCGGCCCGACGACGGAGGAACAGACGAACGTGGGCATGCCGCTGAGCGAGAAGACAATCGCGGATTGGCTGAAAGAGGCGGGTTACGTGACCGGTCTCGTTGGCAAGTGGCACCTCGGTCTTGCGCCGCAGTACCACCCGATGAAACGGGGTTTCGACGAGTTCTTCGGTTTCCCGCACGGAAGCCATTCCTATACGGATTCCAGAGCCGACACGAAGAACCCGATCATGCGCGGCACGGAGCCCGTCGAAGAGCCCGCGTATCTCACCGAGGCGTTCACGCGCGAAGCCGTGGCATTCATCCGGCGCCCCGCGGAGGCGCCCTTCTTCCTCTACCTGAGCTATAACGCGGTGCATGCCCCGATGCAGGTGCCCGAATCGTATCTGGAACGGTTCAAATCCATTGAGGACGGGACGCGGCGCACGCACGCCGCGATGTTGAGCGTCATGGACGACGGCGTCGGCGCGGTGCTTGCCGCCTTGCGCGAGAAGGGCATCGAGGAAAACACGCTCGTGTTCTTCCTAAGCGACAACGGCGGGCCCATTGCCGTGAACGGGTCGAAGAATACGCCGTTCAGCGGCGCGAAGGGCACGCTGCAGGAAGGCGGCATCCGCGTTCCGTTCTTCCTGCGCTGGCCTGCCCGGCTGA
>JAGMZX010000111.1:4370-20361 GCA_018005585.1 Candidatus Hydrogenedentota bacterium
CGCGTGTCAGGAGGAGTGACGCCATGACTGGAGCAGAAAGCCGCACGCAGGTATCCCGGCGCGGATTCATGATGCTGAGCGCCGCAGCGGCGGCGGCGTGGAGCGCACCGCGGTTCGCCGTGGGCGCGCCCGCACAGGACCGCCCGAATATACTCTTCCTCATGGCGGACCAATTCCGGGGCGATTGCATGGGCTGCGCCGGACATCCGGCCGTGCAAACGCCGAACCTGGACCGGATCGCCGCCGAGGGCGCGTATTTCCCGCATGCCTATTCATCGACGCCTACCTGCACGCCGGCGCGCGCCGCGTTGCTTACGGGGATGTCGCCCTGGAACCACGGCATGCTCGGATACGGCAAGGTGGCGGGGAAGTATCCCGTTGAGATGCCGCAGGCGTTGCGCGACGCGGGCTACTACACGACGGGCATCGGCAAGATGCACTGGACGCCCCAGCGCAGCCTGCACGGATTTCACAGGACCATCCTCGATGAATCCAGCCGCGAGCAGAGCGTGGATTTCCGCAGCGACTACCGTTCATGGTTCGCGTCGGTCTCTCCGAATCTCGATCCCGATGCCACAGGTATCGGCTGGAACGACTACCGCAGCGCCGTCTATGCCTTGCCCGAGGAATTGCACCCGACGCGCTGGATGGGCGACGTCGCCACGCGCTTCATCGACACCTGCGACAAGCAAGAGCCATTCTTCCTGAAGGTTTCGTTCGCCCGGCCGCACAGCCCGTATGACCCGCCGAAGCGCTGGTTCGACCGCTGCGCGAATGCGCCGATCCCCGAGCCATTCATTGGCGACTGGTGCAGCCGCTACCGGGAACGAAGCGACGACTCCAACAGCATCTGGCATGGCGACATGGGAAAGGAGCAAGCACGCGTATCGCGGCAGGGCTATTACGGTTCCGTGTCGTTCATCGACGAGCAGATAGGCCGAATCATCGAAGCGCTCGAACATCGCGGGCTGCTCGAACGCACGTTGATCCTGTTCACGGCGGACCACGGCGATATGACCGGCGATCACCACCTCTGGCGCAAGTCCTACGCTTACGAGCCGTCCGCCCGCATTCCGATGCTGCTGCGATGGCCGGAAGGGCTTGTGGACCGCGCGCGCGGCGTCACGCTCGAACAACCGGTCGAGATACGCGACATTCTGCCCACGTTCCTCGATGCGGCGCGCGCCGAGGCGCCGGTACCGCTTGACGGCGCGAGTCTGCTCGGGCTTGTGCGCGGCGGCGCGGATTGGCGGCCCTTTATCGACCTCGAGCACGACATCTGCTACGACAAGACAAATCACTGGAGTGCGCTTACGGATGGCAAGATGAAGTACATCTACGACGCCTATGCCGGCGGCGAACAGCTTTTCGATCTGGTAAACGATCCGGGCGAAACGCGCGAACTGGCTGCTGACCCGGCCCATGCCGAGACGCTTTCGCTCTGGCGCGAGCGGCTGGTCGCCCATCTTGCCCCTCGTGGCGAAGCGTGGGTCCGCGACGGCGAACTTGTGCCCCGCCCGCAGTCGATCCTCTATTCGCCGAACTATCCGAAGGACGAAGAGGCGTAAGGCCGCTTCAATCGAGACGCCGCCGCTGCCGGCGTTTGTGGTACAGGCGCTCGGTGAAGCCGCCTTCTTTCTCAAACGCGCGGGCTTGCGCGGCGACCTGGCGGTCTAGCAGCACAACCGCCACCCCGATCAAGACCAGAGCGGCATTCGCGGCGACCTCAGGATAGGTGGACTTGATGGACGGTATGGACGACATGGACTGTCCATATCGCCCATATCTTACTTCTCTGACCCAGACCGCCACATCATCCGCTGCGGCGCAACGCCGGGCGACCAGCGTCTTCCGGCGCGGGTCTTCCTTGTCCCAGACCGGCAGCCCTCGCTGCCGCAGGAAATCTTCATGGTCCAAGCGCAGTTCCTCGAGGCTGGCCCCGGCCACATTGGTCAATTTCAACTCCATTTTCTTCGATGTGCCGCTGGCCTGGCTGCCCTCCGCGATGTTCTGTACGCCTGACCGCGCCGCCTGGACCATCTGATCATGCGTGCGGCTACGCTTATCGACATACCGGTCGCAGAACCGCACCGTGACGTCGTAGACCAGTTGCGCCAACTGAAAACTCTTTAATTTCCGATAGCCCCCATGCTTCGGAATCAGCGGTTCTCTGTCCATACCGTCCATCCCAGAAACAGCCACGTTGAAACGACGCTACCGCACGCTTGGCCCGCTCTGCAACGTCATGCCGTAGTGGTACGGGGGCAGGTCGATGATGCCGGTCGGAAGGAGGGAGAACCCGGTCTGTTCGGCCCAAGCCAGACATTGTTCAGGGCGTGGACGGATCGACATGGAGGGGCCCCGGGGCGTCGATGGGTCGTAATTCCAATGGATAATGCCGAGGCGTCCTTCGGGGCGTAGAACGCGGCGAGCCTCGCTGAGCAGTATTTCGGGCGCTTCACAGTGGAGGATATTGAAGAGCATGGCGTAATCCACACTGGAATCGGGCAGACCAGTGCCGTCGCCGACGAAGTCGCGCTGAATCGCGACGACATTGCACAAACCGGCGGCCTGCGCCTTCGCTACCGTGGTCTCGATCATCTCCTCTTCGATATCGAGGGCGTAGACGGCGCCGCGGACGATACGCGCGGCCGGAAGGGTGAACGTGCCGTAGCCGCAGCCAAATTCGACCACATCCCTGCATTCATTCGTCAAACCCACTGCCGCGAGCACGGCGGGCGGCTCGAAGAAGCCGGACCACATTTCCTCGCCGGGCATGCCGCTTTCACGCGTTTTCAATTCAGGACGCTCCATGAAAGGCCCAGGGCGGCGCCGGCGATGATCAGCCACGTGCCGTTGAGCTTGAAGCGGAACAGCAACAGCGCGCTCGCGAGCGCGACGAGTATCGCCAGCGGGTCGCGCAGGCTGCTCACACCCAGTTGCAGCGTCACGACGGCCATGAGCGCGAGCGAAGCCGCGGTCACGCCGTCGAGAAACGCGCCCGCCAGCGCCGATTGCCGTATCCTCGGAATAATCGGTCCGCTTATGGCTACGAACACGAACGAGGGCAGGAAAATGCCGAGCGTTGCCACCGTCGCGCCGGACACCCCCGCGAGGATGAACCCGATGAACGTCGAGGTGCTGAACAGCGGCCCGGGTGTCACCTGGCCTACCGCGACCGCGTCGAGCAGTTGCGCATGCGTGATCCACTGCCACTGCTCGACAAGACTTGACTCGATGAACGCAATGAGTACGTAACCAGTACCGTAGAGAATACTGCCGACTTTGAGGAAAAAGAGAAACAGTGCGCCAAGACTGAAGGCGCGCACGGTTCCGCCGGTCCACATCGGGGCCAACAGTACAACGCCGCAAACCGCCACGATTATGGCGGCGAGCACCGCGAGACCGCGGACATGACGCCGGGGACCGTCTTGAATGCTCTGCGTCACGGCCATAGCTGCGCCCGCGAGCACAAGAACGGTCAGTTCGCCGATGCCGAGCCAGACGGCCAGCGCACTGATTGCCGCGACAACGGCGAGCGCCCGCGATGTGACCGATTTCGGCGCGAAGTTCCAGAGCGCCTGCGCGATGATCGCAACCACGACGGGTTTCACGCCGTACAATAGCCCCTCTGCCTCCGGGACACTCCCGTAATGGACGTACAGCCACGCGAACACGCCCGTGATGCATGCGGCGGGAAGAATGAACGATAGACCTGCCACAATCATGCCGGGCACGCCCGCGCGAAGCAGGCCGATATGGATGACCATTTCGGTCGAGTTCGGGCCGGGGATGAGATTCGTAACACCGAGCAGGTCTAGAAACCGCTCGTGCGTCAGCCAGCGCCGCCGCCGTACCACCTCGGCCTCGAACAGCGCGATATGCGCCGCCGGCCCGCCGAACGCCGTGAAACCCAGGCGCAGAAAAAGCGCAGCCAATTCGCCAAGATGCTGGCGCACACCATGCCCTGAATGGGCCGCCTTCGCGTTCCTTGTGTCCATTACGTGTAATTCCGGCAATTTGCCATGCGTCACCGAACCGGAAATCCCCAGCCAAGTACCAGGAACACCGAAACACCACCCATCACAAGAAGCGGAACAACAAACGCGCGCCGCGTTTGGCCGGGATCCGCGAGTCGCATTTCCCGCGCGGCAAGAAGGACGGAAACCGCGACGAATGCCGCGGCTGCCAGCGCTATTGCGGGTTTTGCCATGAGTGTTGCGGGTGCCTGCAGCGCGCCGCCGGTTATCGCCGCGGCGGTGTGCAGGCCGCTCGGGTCTTCGATCGCATAGGGCAGGAATCCTGCCCACAACGCGAGTTTGGCCAACCCTTTTGCCATATGTCCCGCCGCAATCACGACCGTCATCGGCAATGCAAGCCGCCGCCAAGTGGCGCCGAATCCCTCGCGGAAACCAAGTATCCACGCCAGGAAAGTGAAAAGAGACCAGACCATGAGCGGCACAACTGCCATTGCCCAAAGACCGGTGATGTAACCCGAAAGCCAAGGTGCGGACGCATGTTGGGCGACCCAATTGGGAATCGCGACGAAGAAATCCTCAGCGGCACGCCATTCGGAGGTTAATTCCCAGAGCACAAAGCCCGAGACGAGCATGACGAAGAAGGTCATCGGCCATGAGGCCATCGCATCGCGCGTATCGCTTCCGGAAAAGGGGGGACGCAGCAGCAGCCGTACGTTCCCGGGCTTGCAGGCCTTGACGCATTGGCCGCAGAAGAGGCAGTCCTTACTGTCGTTCAATGCAGGCACATTGAGGAGGCTCGGGCAGCTTCGTCCGTCAGCCTTGTTGCGGTTGCACGCGCGGATACAATCCTTGCCCGTGCACGCGCGGCACGTTTCGCCGGAACCGGCGCGTACCGCGAGCATGCCGCCGCGTCCATAGGCGTTCAGCAGCAATCCCACGGGGCAGAAACCACGGCAGAACGCGCGGTCCTTGAGGAACAGGCCGGTAAGAACCGCAAGCAGCAGAAGACCTATCAAGAAAAAGGACGTATAGGCCGGCACACGGCGAATCTCCGCGCCCGCGACGAACAACTGAATGACTGCGTAGAACACGGCTATGAGCGTCCCCGACGCGACCCACGGGCGCAGCGGCCCTTGACGCAGTCCCAGGTGTTCTCCCAGCCGCTCACTCACGTTGCTTATGAGTTCGAGCGGACACACCATGCACCAGACGCGGCCCAGGAACACGGTCAGCCACACCATGGCGGGCCACCACAGGCCCCAAACCACCAGCGTGGCCAGGTTTGTTTGGGCATAGAGCTTCTGTGAAACACCCGGCGGCGTGTACCGCTGCCAGCCAATGACGAGCAGGGCCAGGAAGGCGGCCAACGTCACGGTCTGCAAGACGTACGGAAAACCGCGCCACGAAACCAGTCCGCGCACGCCGGGCACGCGCAGCAGGTCGAAACCGCCGGGCGCTTGTGGCTGGCTTCCCTCGATTTCAGGAGGGGGGCAGACCACTGGTTCGCGCGGTCCACGAGCCATCGCTATTTCTCCTCGAATAATTCACCAAAGAGTTCCCGAACCTTGAGCGTAGCCGCTTCGAGCGCCTTGCGGCCAGCGGGCGTGGCCACGTATATGCGCCGGGACCGCTTGCCTTCGCGGATGGTGCGCGACCGCAAGTACCCCTTCATCTCCAAGCCGTGCAGAAGGGGATACGCGGTGCCCGGGCTCAGCTTATAGCCGTGCCTGGCGAGTTCCTCTATCATTTCGAGGCCATAGATGGGCTCGCGGCAGGCCTGATGGAGCATATGCAGCCGGATAAGGCCGGAATAGAGATCCTGGTCGTTCACGGGGTCTCCAGACAAGCACGTATATCGACAGTCGTTCTCGAAAACCGATATAGACTAGCATGGGGTAGCGTCGGCGTCAATGCGGCACGAAGCGAGGCTGGGCCGCGCCACAAAATGCCTTCCGGCCGGTATTCTGAGAGGGACCGGTGGCGCGGTTCCGGCGGGAGCCGGCATGCATTCACGAATTGACTTGCCGCTTGCCCGTCCGATAAGGTGGCATATGCTCTTACGGGGCCTTGGCTTACATGCGCCGTGCGCGCGCGTACGCGGCGGCGCCGCGAGAATTAAGGAGTGAACACTTCCCATGCGGGCCATGCACAGCTCGACCCTGAAGCGCGTTTTGAGCGCGGGCTTCTTCTTTGCGGCTGCGCCGTTCTTGCTGACCGGAACAGCAGACGCGCAGACGGTCACGTTCACCATTGGCGAAGCCACGGGCAATCCCGGTGACACCGCGGAGGTGCTCATCTCAATGGATGCGGGCACTCCGCCTCCGGCTGCGGTTACCCTCGTATTGGAATATGACGCCGGGAAGATCGCGCCGGACGAGACGTACTATCAGTTTGCGCAGGAAGACCTGGAAGGCGGCCTGACGGAGGTGCGGGCCCCCGTGCGTCCCGAGCAGTCGATTGCGGACGCGCAGAAGCTTGTCGAATACTCGATTCCCAGCGCGGGGCAATTGCGCCTCGTGGTGGTAGGGCTGAACACTCTTGAGATAGCGGAGGGCCCCTTTCTTACCGCGGCTTTTCAACTGATAAGCGGCGGGTCGGGGGAATTCGTCGACATCGCCGGCGGCGCCGGCAGCAGCGCCGCGTCAAGCGGCAGTTCGCCAATCTCGCTGCCCCTTGCGTTCGTCGACGGCGGCGTGGTGTTCGGCTGCGACCCCGCCGACACGCCGGTAAACGTGCAGGCGACGCAGGGGTTGGAGGACCGCGTGGATGTTTCCTGGGACCCCGTGGCCGCCCCGGGAGCGCTATACCGGGTGTTCCGCAGCAACGACGCGGATTCCGCGAATGCGGTGCCGCTGGGGACGGAATGGCAGGCCGCTACGCTGTTCAGCGACGTTACGGCGCAGCCCGCCCGGGCTTCCGGCGGGTTCGCCTGCTGTCCGCCGGGAGAAGTAGTTACATTTAACTATTACTACTGGGTGAAAGCGCGTACGGCGATGGGCTGTGAAAGCGATTTCAGCGCCGTGCCCGCTCTTGGTTATCGCGGCGCGGGAAAGGCACAGCCTCGCGTTCGGTCCGGCGCTGCCGCGGCGGGGCTGGGCGACGGCGCGCTGCTCTGCGGCGCCGCGCTGATGATCGTGTGGTCTCGGCGGGCCGCAGCCGCCCGGCGCACGCGAAAAGGGTGAGGCGCAGGAACGCAGGGGAACAAAGCTCCGATGTATCCGGTCCTGTTCAAGTTTTGGATATTCGAGTTCCACACGTATACCGTGCTGATGGCCGGGGCGTTTCTCCTCGGCGTATACCTGTTTTTCCGGCGGAACGAGCGGCTGGCCGAGCCGTATAACGTCACGCCAATGGGCGCGCTTTGGTTGTTCGTGGGCATCCTCGCAGGCTCAAAAATCTATTACGTACTCGAGTACAAGGAAGCCGCGGACCTGCTGAGCGTGGCGCGCTTCTGGGAGGGCGGGCTCGTTTCGTACGGGGGCATAATCGGCGGGACGGTCACGGCGATTGCCTATCTGCTTTACAAGCGGGTGCCGGTTCTGCCCGTCGCCGACCTCGTGGTCAGCTACGTGCCGCTTTGTCACGCCATTGGGCGGTTGGGTTGCTTCTTCAATGGGTGTTGCTGGGGCAAGCCGACAAACCTGCCTTGGGGGGTAGTGTATCCCCACGATTCTGCTCTGCACCGGTACCTGTTCCACGAGCAGGTCGCGGCCGGCCTGATCCCGGCGGACGCTGTACACGCGCACGCCGTGCACCCCACGCAGCTGTACGAAAGCCTGGGCCTTTTTGTCACTTATCTTATCCTTTGTTATCTCTATCCCCGGCGGAAGCACGACGGCGGCATACTGCTGATCTATCCGGTGTTCTACGGTGCGCTGCGCTTTGCCGTGGAGTTCTTCCGGGCAGACCCGGCGCATGACTTTCCCGGGTTGCAGATGCGCCTGTCACAGGGCATCAGTCTGGGACTTGTAATCGTGGGTTTGATTGTGTACATTACGTTACGTGCGTATTTGCCCAAACGGGCGGCCGTGGAGACAACGGAGGAAGGTTGACCTGCGGCGGAATTGGTGCTAAGATGACTACGAGGCAGAAACAGGGGAAGGCTGTGATGCTTACGAGGCTGCTATTTGGCGACGGTGCAGGGTCGTGCGCCGCAGAGGCGGTGAGTCCCACGTGCGTCTTTTCCCAGTCCCCCTCGTTCTGCCCGGTCAAAGGTGTTTAAGAAAGTAACGATTTTGTTGAAATAAAGTGTTGACAAGCGTAAAGAAAGCTCTTTATAATAGGACCTCAACGAGGTATGGAGTGGCAGTATTAGTCTTTGGCAGATGGTATTCTATCCCGAAACCGGCCTGTTTTTCGGGGTAGCGGAAGGACGAAGGGAACGTCGTGACGGGTTATTTCCCGTTGCGCTGTAAAGTAAACTGTTCAGAGGAAAGGCGTAAAGGAGACTATTGTCATGGGGACCAGCAAAAAGTTAGTTCTGGCGTTGCTCGTCAGCTTAATGATGGTGCTAGCGCTGGGCATCGGCTTGGTACCCTCGCGCTCCGTTGATACGGCGGGCGCGGCGGACCAGGACGGGCGGATCGACATGGTCGACCTGCTGAACCAAGTCCTCGGTATTCAGCAAGTGGGAGAAATCACGCTGCTGTCCGGGTTGGAAGGCATAACCGTAAAGACACCTCCGGACAACGCCGCCACGCCGGCGATTGCCGTGCCGGTGCAGGCCGTGCTTGCGGGCGGCGACGGCACGGAGACGGTCCATTTTGCCGCGCAGACTCCGGAACAGACGCCGTGGACGGAGCCCGACCTGTGGGTGGGCGACGATTCTCAGGTGAGCGGCCCGGTGGACAGCGACGCAGGCTTTGCCGGTCTCCTGGATATCGGCGCGGGCTTCTACGAGAGCGGCTTGGCCAACATCCAGAAGTCCATCCTTATTTACGCGCTGGTCAATGCGTCGCAGGCGAAGGCTGCGGTCAGCCTGCAGTACGAATCGACCAATGCCCAGGAGGAGGCAGTAGCCGTTACCTTCCAACAAACCGAGACATCGGCGGACGCGGATGACAACGCCATTCCGGACGACCTCTTCAATGAAATTGGCCCTGGCGAAATCTGGGTTGCCAATAAGACCATCGACACCGTCGGCCGTTCCGTGGTGATCGCCAACCTGGATGATACCGGGCTGGGCACGAAGGCCGTAGGCACCTATTCGGTTCAGGTGGGCAGCGATATTCAGATAACCGCGCCCAACGCGGATGCCCTCGAAGCCGAGGGGTTGCTGGAAAGCGGAGAATCCGCCCTGCTGGTCGTGGAAGTGGTCAATGGTCTCACCGCGCTCCTTGACCGCGTTGACGGCGTCGATTCGCCCTTGGCGCGCCAAGATTGGGCGGACGCCGTGAATGACATCGCGCCGGGCACGGCCTTGGCGTCGTATGTCGAGATCAGCCTCCTTTACACTTACAATAGCGGCCAGAACTACGCGGAAATCGAGGACCTGAGCGGCACGACCTTGTCCGTTGGCCTATCGTTGAGCAATCTGGACCTCGCGGGCACGAACAACGTGCAGCTGTGGTCCTATCCGACGATGGTCGACGACCTGGAAGGCGTCGTCTACCTTGCGAACGACCCCAATGCGCAAGGTTGGCGCCTGCTTGACCCGGACACGGTCGCCGTAGACACGGCCGCAGGCACGCTGGAAGCGGCGCTTCAGACCTTGTCGGTCTTTGCACCGTACGACTCCGGTCTCGCCATCTCCGACGTGATCCCGAGCCGCATCCCGAGCAATTTCGCGGGTTCCGATGTCACGCTGGTCGGCGTGTTCCCGGTGAGCACGGGCTTGTCGATCGCGCAGGCGGAAGCCGCTTACGCCGTCAGTATCGGCGGTCAGGCGGCTGCGTTCCGTCTTGGGCCGGCGAAGCAGGACTTCGCGGTCACGCCGTATGATGGCGTCAATCAGAACTCCATGTATGTGGACGCACCGGCCTTGGCCGCGGCTGCGGCTGTTGATGTTACGGTGACGGATTTGGGCAATCCCGCCAACCAGGTGAGCAGCACGATGCTCGACGTGGTCGATGTCTATACGGTGACCACGGAGACCCGCGAACAGGGTTCGCCGACGGGCACACCGGGCGGTATCGCGCTGAGCCCGGGTCAGTCCACGGACCTGCCCGGTGACTACCCGGATCCGGCTGGCAAGTTCTTCGACGGCGACAGTGTTGCCGCCTCCTTGAACCTCGTCGGTGTCAATCTGGTGAGCTGGGAAGTGAACGGCGTGCCGGCGGGCAGCGACGCGGTGCTGAACCTGACCGTTACCGCGGACACGACCATCACGGCGGTTGTTGAGCCGATCGTCGGCACCTGCACGCTGACCGTGCTGACGCAGGGCGTGGGCACGGTGGACCTCGACCCGGCCGGTGGCTCGTATCCGTGCGGCACGGATGTCACCCTGACCGCAAATCCGTCCCTTGATCCCGAGTACCGCTTCGTGCGTTGGGAAGGCTCTATCGGCGAAGCGAATCCTGAGGACAACCCGATTGTCGTGTCGGTGGATTCGGACATCACCGTCACGGCGGTATTCGAACTGGTTCCGCCCTCGGACATCGACCTCGATGCCGACCCGATTCTCGGGCCTGCGGGTGCGCTTGATGAAGTGTGGCTCTTCGGCGGCGTTGTGGCCGAGTTGAGCGGCACGGGCATTACCCCGGGGACGACGATCACGTTCTCGAATTCGGATGACCCGGCGAACACCGATACGGTGGTGGCCACAATCTTCCAGCGCGTTGCGGGCGGCGCGACCGAATTCGTCGTCCCGGCGGCGCCGGCAAGCTGGTTCGCCGCGGGTCAGACGGCGGTCATGACCGACATCCTTGTAGAGAATCCTGAAGGCGGCTCGGACACCGCTACGGACGTGTTGACGTTCAAGCAGTATGACGTGGCGGCGGACGGGGTGCTGACAACGGCGTTCGTGATTGACCCGACGGTTGCCAACACGGTTGGCGTCTGGGACGGCGCGACTGCGGCAAACATCACTCTTGAACTGCCGGCGCTCGGCGCTGCAGCGGGCAACGTGGTGTACGGTATCGCGCGCACGGTGCAAATCGCGGACACGAAGTCGACGACGGAAGCGCTGGGCACGAGTGCCTTCGACGCGCTGCTTGCTGCCGAGGAAGAGGGCGACCTGATTCCGGACGCCTACGACTTCAGCATGCACTTGTACGGCCCGCTTGAAGTCGCGAAGTCGACGCCTCCGGTCGGTTCGCCGGTGTACAACAACGCCAGCGGCTTGGTTGACTTCGACCGGACGGTCGACGTGAACGGCAACCCGGTGCAGACGGGCGCGGCTCTGCTCACCTTCCCGGTGACGGGCTCCGGTCTGACCGCGGGCGATGTGCGCGACGGCCTGATCATGTGGGGCGTCCAGCTGAGTTACGATTACGCCGCCGAACAGACGGTGCCGGTCGTGCCTCAGGAATTCGCCTACCAGAGCATGCTGCTCAACGACGAAGTCAGCCCGGCGTTGACGGACGCCACGGCCGACGCGGCGGTTGTCGACCTCGTGAATCAGGCGCGCCTGTACAGCCTGAACGGGTTCAGTCTGCGGCAGAACGCCGTGTTTGACGATGCGGTGGCTTCCGGCATCCGCCTGGATACCGCCAGCGGCACGTATACGGCCAGCAACACCGGGGGCGGCAATGCGCTGCGCATTGTGTCCGCGCTGGGCGGCCTTGCGTGGGTGGACCGTGTGGCCTTCGTAGGCTCGGACGCCAAGCTGGGCGGCGTTGTGACGACCTTCCCGGATGGCTCCGCGGACGGCACGACCGAATACGAGTTGTCGTTGCAGTCGCCCGCCAGCTCGAACGACGACGCCGGTGTTGTCGACCTGGTTATCTACCTGAAGTCGGCCCCGACCGTCGAGGCGGCGCGTCTGGAGCGCGTGTTTGAGTACAAAGCTGCTCCGCAGTTCAACTGGAGCCTGCTGCTCCTGCTGCTTGGCCTGCTGATTGCCATTCTCGGTCTGGCGGCCGGCGGCGACAGCGGCGGCGGCGGCGGCGGCCCCTGCTTCATCGCGACCGCTGCCTACGGGACGCCCATGGCCGGTGAAATCGACGTGCTGCGCGACATGCGCGACCAGGTCTTCCTGAACAGCGCTGCCGGCTCGGCCTTCGTGGACACCTACTATGCGTTCAGCCCGGCTATCGCGCAGTTCGTGGCGGACAGCCCGGTCCTGGCTTCGATTATCCGCGTGGCCCTCGTGCCCGTGGTGGTCGTCAGCCGGATGGTGCTGGCCCTCCCGATGCTGAGCGCCGCGCTGGCGCTGATGTTCGGCGGATGGCTCGTGGCGCGCCGCATGCGTCGCGCTACGCGCTAGACTAGTCCTCGCTGCTTCGCTCCGGCGGGGGGCCCGAAAGGGTCTCCCGCCGGAGTTGTCTTTAGGGATGAATTCAAGCCGGTATCGAGCCGCCGGCGTTATCCGCTGGCGCGGCGGCAACCGAACGCAATATGTATTGGTCTCCAGCGGTAATTGAGGTTATGCTGAGGCGCGGGGTGCCCATCCGGGCAATGGACCGGCCTTCCGGCCGCATGCGCGCTCCCCACGGAGAAACGCCAATGACGCGGATACTCAAGAACGTGCTGTGCGAAGGTGTGGGATTGATCGTCTTCTGCGGCTGCGTAACTGTCGGCCCGTTACCCAAGACACAGTTGCCCAATTGGGTGGATGCCGTTGCTCTCGCGCCGCCGCGGGCCGCGGAAGAGGCCGTCACAACACAATCCGCTGGCGCATGGCCGGAGTTCGAGGTCCGGGCAGATGCGCACGGGAAACGCACCGTGCGTGTCTCGTTGCCGTTCCCGTGGGGTGTTCTGGAAGAGGGCCAAGCGTTTCGCGTCGTTTGCACTGCGACCGGCGCGGTAATAAAACCCGATGTGCGTGTTCTGACCGTGCATCCCGGTTCCCCGCCTTACGTGCGCCGCGCCATGGCGACCTTTCAGCATGATTTCGACCATGCCGGGCGGTACCTGTTCCAGGTTGAGAGCCGGGCGCGCCGCGGCGCGCGGCGTTGTCCGCTCGAGTACTTCGATGCGCCTTTTACCGCGCGGATAGGCGGAACAACGCTGACCGTTGCCGAAGACAAAGTCAGCGCCGCGCAATGCGGCCAAATACGCTGGGAGGCGGTCCCGATTGCGCCGGAAAGGGCCCTGGACGCGTCGTCCGCGGTCGTTGAAGTGGTTGAAGAGGGAGATTGCTTCCTCTGGGTGCGCGTACTGGCGCCGGATGCCTTCTGGCCGCGCATTGTCGAGATACGGGCAGACGCGCTGGGCGCGGTCGCGGTGCGCGCACACGTCCAGCGGATGCTTCCCGAGGACGGCGATGCCCCGGACCTGGGTTGGCGGATTTGGGTGCGTGAGCCGGTGCGCCTTGCGGGTCTGGGGAAGGACGCTGAAAGCGTCAATAAGCACGACTGGGATTTCTCGACGGGTGAAACGTGCATTCTTCACGGCGAACGGCTTAGCGTGGCCTTTCCCGACGCGCATCTGCTGAAACGGGGCTCGGTCAGCTTGGACACTGCCGCGGAGGGCACGAACGTAGTCTATTGGCGCTGCCGCGAGGGCGACCACGTGCCGTTTCAACCGGCTGCGTGGCGTACAGCCTGCTTCTTCGCCGGGCCGGCGGAAACCGAGGTCTGGACCCCGCTATTGGAGCCGCCGTGCGCGGTCACGATACCGGAATGTTACTTCGAAGAACTCTACGCCTTCGCACCCGACCCCGATTTGAGCAATTGGCCCGCGCTGGACAGCACCCGGCGTTTCCACCGCGACGCGATGGCCTGCGCGACTTTGCCGGGCGACGACTTCGGCAACGTTACGGGCGTCCCCGCGCGCGGGGCCTTCGGCATGAACCGGCTCAATCACTGCCCGCCGATCTTTGAGGAGTATTATCGTTCCGGCGATGCCCGGCTGCGCGACATGGCGCTCCTTTGGTGCTCGAATTTCCATGACCTCTCGATCTGGTGGGGCGCCGAACCCGAAGGTCATTTCGGCGGCACGCGCTACAACAACGCGGCGGTCTACGGCGGCCCGCACGAGGGCGGCACTTCGTTCATGTGGCGGTCGAACGACGCTGTCCATTTCTGCACGAAGGGCTATGATTCTTTCTTCTACGCCTATGAGGAGACTGGCGACCCGCGCATGAGCGCTGCGCTGCGCTGGCAGACGGCCTATGCCGCGTCCAAAGTGCATACGGATCAAGGCGAGTGCCGCAACATCGGCGACGCGCTCGATTTCGTCAGGTTGTACCGGTTCACGGGCGAGCAGCACTATCTGGATCAGGCGATGCGGCTGTTCCGCGAGTTGCGCGCGAAACTCATGCCGGATGGCCTCTTCAGCCAGGGCGGCCAGCCAATCGAACCTGACCCGCCGTTCATCGACCGGGATGACTTCGGGTATCAGCATCCCTTCGCAAAGCCCTACATCATCGGCTATGCGTTGCATGGCCTGCCCCTGTTGGCGCGGCATGCTCCCGAGGAGCCGCGGCTGCACGAGGTCGTCCGCGCCGTGGCGGCGTTTCTGGCGGCCGCGCAGGACCCCATCGGCGGCTGGCGTTACCCGCACCCGCGCAGCAGCCGCGTAATCATCGATCAAGGCATGGAACACGCGGTCCAACTGGCGCGCGCGACCGAATGTCTTGAGCAGCGCGGCGAGAATATCGAGCCGCTTCTCGACGCCATCGAGCGCGTCCTTCAGGCCCGCGTCAACGGCTATCTGCGGAGTGGCGCGTTCCTGAGCGGGCTCGGACCGTGGGAAACGGAGGCGGGCGCTGTCCCCGGAGGCAAGACGATTCAAGACCTATACCGCAAACCGGAAGACCGCGACACGCGGCGCGACTATACGGAAGGCCGCGTCACATCCGGGGATTCGTCGCCGGAAGGGGCCGTATATTTCACCGAAGTGCTCGAATGCTACCTGCGGCATCGCGATGCGCGGCGGCTGTTCAACATGACGCCGGAACTGCGAACCGTGTTGGACCGGGTTGCGCCGCCCGCCGCAAGCGGCGAGGCCGAGGCAGGCGCGGAGTACCCGGACTACGGTGTAGAGCGTGGCTTGCCGTCTTTTGCGGCGCGGCAGGCGGCGCGGATGCACTTTGCGCTCGCCTATGACCCCGATGGCGGCGTTCCCTTCGATACGTGGCGGGAGCGAGCCCGGGCGAAAGTGCTCGAGTGCCTGCTCGAACCGCCGCCCGAGGCGCCGTTCGACCCGGTTGTGGTTGCCCGCGAAGACCGGGGCGGCTACGAAGCGCGCAAGCTGGTGTTCAACGTGTCCGCGTTCTGCCGCATCCCGGCGTATCTGCTCGTGCCGAAGGGGGAGGGGCCGTTCCCGGCGATTGTCGCGCTGCATGATCACGGCGCGCATTTCTCCATTGGCAAGGAGAAGGCCGTCCGCCCGTTCGGCGTGCCGCGCGACGTACTGCGCGACGCGGAGCAATGGGTGGCAGCGTGCTACGGTGGCCGCTGGATCGGGGATGAACTGGCGCAGCGCGGCTATGTCGTTTTCGCCGCGGACGCGCTGTTCTGGGGCGAACGGGGCCGCCGCGAAGGCGTCGCCTACGAAGAACAGCAGACGCTGTCCGCGAACCTGCTGCAACTCGGCATGACGTGGCCCGGCGTGATTACGTGGGACGACATCCGCAGTGTCGCGTTCGTGGCGTCGCTGCCCGAAGTGGACCCTGCGCGCATCGGCGCGGCGGGCCTTTCGATGGGGTGTCACCGCACGTGGATGCTCTGCGCCGCCACGGACCGCGTGGCCGCGGGCGCGGCCATCTGCTGGATGGGCACGACGGAAGCGCTCATGGCGCCCGGCAACAACCAGACCAAGGGCCAATCCGCCTTTTCAATGCTCGTGCCGAACCTGCGCAACTTCCTCGACTACCCCGACGTCGCGGCGATTGCGTGTCCCAAGCCGATGCTGTTCTACAACGGCGCTGAAGATTCCTTGTTCCCCGTGCCGGGCGTCGAAGCCGC
>JAGMZX010000112.1 GCA_018005585.1 Candidatus Hydrogenedentota bacterium
CGTGGGTCAAGCGCCATGACAAGGGACCGCGGGCAGATAGAGCACCCCGCCCGTTGTCCGGCAGTCGGCGGAGCGCTTATTGGAGCAAAGCGACGGCGTCAAAGTCAAACGCCGACGGCAAGGCGCGGATTCGGTATTTGACGCGCGCGCGGGCGCTCTGTTATAGTCCGCCCCACAGAACGCGATCCGCGCGTCGAAGACAGCCGGCGGCCGCGAGGCCTTAAATCAGCCTGCCGAGACGTTGCGTGAGGCGTGGAAATCACTGAGACCTTTCCATGTCCCGCGCCGTCATTCGATGGCGCGGGACGTTTTTCATGCCAAGGGAAAGGAGGTGAGCAGATTGGCAAGACCAGAGAAGGAAGCCGCAGTAGCGGAACTTAAGCAGCGCATTCAGGAAAACGAGGTGGCCATTCTCACAAAGTACGTGGGGGTTACCGTCGCCCAAGTGACGGAATTGCGCAAGCGTTTCCGGGAAGCGGGCGTGGACTTCAAGGTTTACAAGAACACGCTCGCAACCATCGCGTTGCGGGAACTCGGACTCGACCGTGCAGCCGGCTTTATGGAGGGTCCCACGGCGTGGGCTTTCTCGAAAGACCCGGTGGTGCCGGCAAAAATCCTGAAAGATTTCCACAAACAGGTGGATGCCGTGGCCATGTCGGGCGGCATCGTCAGCGGGCGCGTGGTCGGTCAGGCGCAGCTCCAGGCATTGGCGGACCTCCCGTCGATAGACCAGTTGCGCGCGCAGGTCGTGGGCGTGATCGCCATGCCGCTGCGCAATCTCGTCGGCGCACTCAGTGCGCTGCCGCGCAATCTGGCAAACGTGGTGGACCAGATTCGTAAACAGAAGGAAGAAGGGGCGCAGGCCGCGTAAGCAGGCCGCGCCATGTTTGGACCGGAAAACCGTCAGCGCGGCCGCACGCGCCGCGCATGAATCACAGGAGAATAGGAACCCATGTCGGAAGAAACCCTGACGCTGTCGGCGGAAGTACAGCAGATTATCGACCAAGTAAAGCAGCTCTCCGTGCTGCAGTTGAGCGAACTGGTAAAAGGCCTCGAAGAGACCTTCGGCGTGACCGCGGCCGCCCCCATGATGATGGGCGCAATGCCAATGATGGCCGGGGCCGGCGGCGAAGCGGCAGCGGTCGAAGAAGCGCCAACCTCCTTCGACGTCATCCTGAAGGAACACGGTTCGCAGAAGATTCAGGTCATCAAAGAGGTCCGCGCATTGACCGGCCTCGGCCTGAAGGAAGCCAAGGACCTCGTCGATGGCTGCCCGAGCCCCGTCAAGCAGGCCGTGGCGGACGACGAAGCCAAGAAGATCAAGGAAACGCTGGAAGCGGTCGGCGCGGTCATCGAGATCAAGCCCGTCGGCTGATCATCGCCACACCGGCGCCTCTTTTCATCGCGGCCGGCCGTTGCAGGGCCGGCCGCGATGCGCTTCCCTCCGTCACGCGGCTGGCATATGCGTCCAATCCTGCAGTGAGCCTGCGCGGGCGTTGACGTGCCGTGTCCGGCACGGGCCGAAGGACCGGGATATCCGATACAATCCATCGAATGACCCGGCGGCGCATATCGCAGACGGACAATTGCATGGGAGTATCTTGCTGCATGAAAACCTACGTGTTTGAGGGCACCGACAAGTACTACCTCGACCCCGAGCTGCGCACCATCGTCAATATGGCGCTGGCGATGGAGAAGCCGATCATCCTGACCGGCGAGGCGGGCACGGGGAAGACGCAACTGGCCTTCGAGACGGCCCGGTCACTCGGCATGCCGCTCGAAGTGCTCCGCTGCAAATCGACGATCAAGGGCGAGGAAGCCTGCTACACGCAGGACACGGTCCTGCGTCTCAACGATGCCCGGTTCGGCAGCGGCAAGACCGGGCGCAGCGTGGACAACTTCTACGACTACGTTGTCTGGGGCCCTATCGGACGCGCTTTCCGCGCGGACGAAAAGGTCGTGTTGCTTCTCGATGAAATCGATAAAACGGAATCGGATGTGCAGGACAACCTGCTCGATATCCTGGACGAGTGCCAGTTCACCATCCGCGAGGTGAACGAGACCATCAAGGCCAAGGTGCGCCCGGCCATCTTCATCACGTCGAACGCGAAGCGGGAACTGTCCGACCCGTTCTTGCGCCGCTGCTTCTGTCACCACATCGCGTTCCCGTCGCCCGATGACATGCGCCGCATCATCAATCTGCACTACCCCGACACAAACCCGAAGCTGCTGAAGGCGGCCATCGACATCTTCTACGATTTGCGCGCGCGCGGTTTCGAAAAGCCTCCCGCCACCAGCGAGTTGTTGAATTGGGTCGGCGCGCTCGAAATCGCCGGCCGTATCCCGGACCCGCAGGATATGCCGCTGATCGGCGTCCTGCTCAAGCGGGCCGGCGATATCCAGCGCTTCCGCAAAGGCGACGGGCCCCGGCGGGCGTATTATTGAGCGGTTTGCAGTGCACGTTTCGCTTGGCGGGCGGACACGAGCAGAGGCGTGGGCAGGAGACACCCGGTTTTCATGGCCAATGCGCGAAAAATCCCGGACGCAAACGCGTTGTTTGCCGAGTTCGCCGCGTTGCTGCGCGATTACGGCGTGCCCGCGAGCGTCAAGGACCTGCTTGAGCTGAACCAGGGCCTTGAAAAGGGCCTGGTCACGAATCTGGACGAATTGTTCGTCTTCGCGCGGCTCTGTTTCGTGCGCCGCAGCGAGCATATAGACGCCTACGAGCGCGCGTTTGCCCTCTATTTCTTCGGCATCGACCTCCCGCCCGTGGCCGAGGGCGACCCCGAGCTGTTCCACACGAAGCAGTTCCGCGAGTGGCTCGAACAACAGGTGCGCGCGGGCAAGCTGCCGCCGCGCGCGGTATGGGAAATGGACCCGGAGGAGCTCATGCGCCGCTTCTGGGACACGGTGCGCCAGCAGATGGAGGAACACCACGGCGGCAGCCGCTGGGTCGGCACGGGCGGCAACTCGCCCTTCGGCCATTCGGGCAACGCGGCCGGCGGCGTGCGCGTGTACGGCGAGTCGCAAGGGCGCAGCGCGCTCAAGGTCATCGGCGACCGCCGTTACATCCGATACTCGGACGCGGCGACCCTGCGCGAGGAAAACCTGCGCCAGGCCCTCGAGACGATGAAGCACATGAAGGCCGAAGGCCCGCGCGACCGGCTCAACCTCGACGAAACCGTCCGCCGCACCGCGCGTAACGGCGGCGAGATAGACCTCGTGTTCGAGCGCGACCTGCGCGACAAGATCAGCGTCGTACTGCTCATTGACAATGGCGGCTACTCGATGCGCCCCTTCATCCAGCTTACGCAGATGCTGTTTACGAAACTGCACGAGCGTTTCGAGGACCTGACCACCTATTTCTTTCACAACACCATATACGAAAAGGTCTGGGCCGATTTCCGGCGCGTCCGCGCCTTCCCAACCGAGGCACTGCTCAGCCGCCGTCAGGACACGCGCCTCGTCTTCTTCGGCGATGCGGCCATGGCCCCCGAGGAGCTTGAACTGCCCGGCGGCGCGATGGCCTATTGGGGCGGCGCGGCGCAACTGCCCAGCCTCTACTGGCTCCACCGTATCGCTGAACGCTTCCGCCACGCCTGCTGGCTCAATCCCATTCCAAGAGACCAATGGGAAACCACCTACGGCGCGTACACGCTCAACCGCATCCGCAGCCTCTTCCACATGGAGGACATGACCCTCGGCGGTATCAGAGGCATGGTCGAATTCCTCAGCGAGAAGTGAGGGTCCGCCAGCGCATCCCATCCTCTTTTGCCGCCTTCCCCGACCATCCTTGGCCCGGAGGCTGAGCCCGGTGTAGACTTACGGCACGGACCAGGGGTGTTCAAGAAAGGTTGACATGAGCCTGACGGATAAAATTCGGGCGAGCGCTCTCTGGCGCCTGCGAGTGATGGCCAAGAATGCGCTCACGGTGACGGACGTCCTCGTAAGCCGCCGCCTGCACACCAGGCCCCATTTCGCCCCCGTGTTGCTGCTATTCATCACGTACCACTGCAACCTCCGGTGCCGGACCTGCGGGGTTTGCCTGCTCGAACAAGAGATTGCGTCCGTTCCGGAGCTGACGCTGGATGAATGGAAAGCCGTGATCGACTCCGCGGTCACGCTGCGCACCGTCTTCGTGGTCATCTCCGGTGGTGAGCCGCTGCTGCGGCCCGACGTCCTGATCGATTTGACCAAGTACGCCTCGGGCCGTGGCATTGCAGTCCACATTTGCACGAACGGCGTGCTGATTGACCGCGATTACGCGGCCCGGCTCGGGCAATCGGGCGCACATACCATCTCCATCTCATTGGAAGCGCCGGAGCCGGAGCTGCATGACCGCATCCGGGGCCGCGGCAATTTCGAGCGCGCCCTGAACGGCATCCGCCTGTTGCGCGAATTCGCGCCAAACGTCAACGTCGGCATCAATCATGTGATTACGACGGAGAACTTCCGCTGCATGGCTGAGATGGTGCCATTCGCGGAATCCCTCGGCGTACGCCAGCTCAAATTCGCGCCCATTCACACGAATCTCCTGCACAAACGCAAGAGTCTCCTGCAGTGGGGTTCGCTCTTGTTTGAGCACAAGGACCTCGAAGCGCTCGCGGTCGAGCTGGACCGTCTGCGCGCCGCCATTGCCCGAAGCCGGCTCCTGACCACCTCGCCCCTCTTTCTCGCGCGCATCACCGACCTCTATCGCGAGCCCCCGAGGTTCCGCTGTCTGGCCGGCTATGCCACGGCCGCCGTCGACCCCGTGGGCATGGTCGCCCCGTGTTCCGACATGAAGGGCGTCGCCTCCGTGCGCGATATGCCGTTGGAGCAGATCTGGCGCGGCCGCGGTCTGCAGGAGGCGCGCCGCGCCGTCTGCCATTGCGACAGTCCGTGCTGGGACACGGCCAACGCGGAATTGAGCATCCGCTTACGTCCCGTATCGCTGGTGCGCGATTTCCTGCAGACTTGGAAAGACATGGGATTCTATTTCGGGAGGCGCGACGAATGAGTCCGCACGCGCGGACGCGCATCTGCGCGCGTGTCACGCGCTTGCATGAAGGAGACCGGGCAGCGGGTTTAACGGGGCAGGAACCGCCCGAGCAACTGGAGTGCCCGCCGCACATCGAGCACCCTGCGGCCGTTCCTGGACCGCAGAAGTTGAAGAACCTTGCGGGGTGAACCCAAGTAGTAGGTGAGGTACAACCGCCCCTGATAGCGGGTCAAGCCGCCGTCCGGGAAGGCGTCGTGTGTGATGGCACAGCCCATCTGTTTGGTATACTCGCGCCAATCGGTAGTCCTTACGCGGACGCCCCCCTCGGAGCGCTCAGCCATCTCACAGGCACGTGTTCCCGGAAACGGCACGAAAATCGCGAAATTGGCCAGCGTGGAATAAGGCCTGAGCCGGATGGCCAGCTGCCGGGTCTTTTCAAGGGATTGGGGGGTTTCATAGGGGAGCCCAATCACAAAGTCGAGTTCGGTCTCGATCCCGAGCCGATAGCAGGTCTTGATGGCGGCTTCGGCCTGGCCGGGGTCCGTGCCCTTACCGGATTGGCCCAGCAGGCAGGCGTCACCCGATTCGATGCCAAAATCGATGAAGGTGCATCCGGCTCGCTGCATCAGGGCCAGCAGCGGCTCATCCACGATATCCACGCGCGTCGACGTGCACCAGCGCATCCTTATGCCGCGGGAAAGAATGCCTTCGCATATTTCAGTGGCATGGCGTCGGCCGAGCGGCCACGACCCGTTACTCGAGAAATACCATTCCGGGACGGGATAGGCGCGCGCCAGGTATTCCAGTTCATCGAGCACTCTGGCCGGGGACTTGTACCGGACTTGGCGGTCATGAATCCGGAAGCAGAAGGAGCATGCAAACGGGCACCCCCGCAGGAACTCCACCGAAACCGGGGCTTGATAGCGGTGCAATGCGAAGAGGTCCCATGCAGGCAATGGCAAATCGTCGAGGGGCACGGTCTGCTCGTGCGGAGGCGTCGCCACCGGCTCGCCGTTTTCACCCCGGTAGGCGATGCCGCGAATCGCGTGCATGGGGCGGCCTCCAGCCAATTCGGCCATCGGGATTTCGCCTTCGCCGGCCACGGCAACATCGAAGGCATCGAACTCCTCCAGCGTCTGCGTGCTGAGCGCGGTCGCATGGGGACCGCCTATGACCGTCGTAATCGCGTGGTCGCGCCGCTTGATTGCTTCAGCGGCCGCCGCCGCGTCGCAAATCTCTTCCGTGATGGCCGTCATGCCGACATAGGCTGGTTTCAGCCCGGCGACACGTGCCGCGAGGGTTTCCGCCGTGTCTTTGTGCAACCGGGCGTCCAGGACGTGGACGTCACACCCCCTCTCGCGCAGGAACGCCGCGATGCTGGCCGTCCCCACTTGCGCGATCGACCATTGCCGTTCCATGCGGTCCCGGGGGCGGGAAACAACACAACTGTTGAGCAGGACCACACGCATGGCGGTATACTATACGGTGTGAAACAAGGGGTTTCAAGAAGGGAAACTGGAACGGATGGCAGACGCCGATGGCATGGTGCCAAGCGATCATCATTCGGGGAAACCCTGCGGTGACCGGACCGTGAACTGGGGGGGCTGCGCCGCGGTCTTGGCGCTGACGGGGCTGGGGCTGGCTTTGCGCTTGTACCGGCTGGAAGAGGTGTCGGTATCGAGTGACGACTACATGAACTTCTCATTCCTTGGCGGCCCCCTGTTAGACGGCTACATCCCGCAGCGGCGTTTCTTTGCCCCGGACCACCTCCCCTTCTATTTTCTCGTTCAATATGCCTGGGTCTGGCTCTTCGGCGCGAGCGCGTGGAGCATCCGCATGCTTTCCGTAAGTCTTGGCGCCGCCACGGTCCCGTTGGTGTATGCGGTAGCCCGGCTTTTCTCCGGGCGCCGCGCCAGCCTGCTCGCTGCCCTGCTGACCGCGGTTTCGCCATTCCACCTCATCTACGCACGGATCATGTGCTACAACGCCATGTTCGAGGTCATGGGCCTGCTTTCCCTGTACGGGTTATTGTGTGCGGCGCGAGGGGGGGGGCGCCGCTGGTGGACCCTGAACCTCGCAAACAATATCCTGATGGTTTTCACGCATATCATGGCCACGCTCCTGTGGTTTGCACAGGGCTTGTTCCTGCTGGCCTCCAGCCGTTTCGCGGGCAAGAGACGCTTCAAGGTCTTCCTCTGGTGGTCCCTTCCACAGGTGATATCCCTGGTCGTTCCACTGGCGTGGCTCTATCCCCAGTTCCCCTATGTCGCCGCGCCTGGCGAAGACGCGTTTGAAGTGCATCCAGCCACCGTGCTCGTAGACACCTTCGCGGACGACGCGATCGCGCTCAGCCAACCCTGGTTGTTCTGGACCTCACACCGTTCCCCGGAAATTTCGGACCCTTACGACGGATTCCGCCGCGGAACCACGCTCGACGGATGGATGAACCGTGCGCTGGCCGCATTCGTTGTCATCTGCGTCACGTGGCTCATTCTCCGCGCCGCCTGCCGCGCGCGCGCGCAGGACTCCGTTCCGCCTGATTGGAGCCTGCTGTTGTTCCTGGCTCTCGTTCCGGTACTGGTGTTGGCCCTCTTATCGTATGTGGTGCGGCCCTGCTTGCAGGCCCAGTACACGCCTTACGGCTCGCATGCCCTCTATATCGTCACAGGCGCAGCACTGGCGGCTATACCCCGGCCCTGGTTCCGGCGGGCCGCAATTTCTGGTCTGTTGCTCATTTACGGCTATCAACTCTCGCTCGTCCTGCCTGGTTCGATGGGGGTGGACTGGGCTTCGGCCGCCCGATTGCTCGAAGCGGAAGCGAACCAGGACGACCTCATCCTTGTCCGGGGCCGAATATATTCGACTGACAACTTCCGCGCAAACGCACCGAAGCTCCGCACCGAAGTTCTTCCCGCGTACTCGCTGCAATCCATATGCAGAAAGAGCGCACGCTTCTTGAATACGTACGGCGCAGCTGACCCGCAACGAACCGTATGGGCCGTGATTGTCGTGATGTATGATTATCCTCCTTTGCCGATGGAACGTTTTGAAGCCATGTTGCACGCCCAGGGACTCGTGTTTACCAAGCGCTTCTTCCCCGGCATGGGAGGCCTGGCCCTGTACGAAATCCAGCGTTCTCCCCACCCCCCCGCGCGGGAGGATGTCGTCCTCTCCGATTGTTGGCCCGGCAGCACGCAGACGGCCGGGCTGCTACCCCGGGAACTGGCGGAAGCGCTGACCCCGGAGGAAAGAGCCGCGCTCCCCTGGTTCCTCGGAAATCAGCCGCCCGCGGGCGCGATCAGCTGGTCGCTTGCTGCGATCGCCGCAGCAGACGAGGGCTTTCCAGAGCTGGCGGAACGATTCGCGCACGCGGCCATCGCTTCGCGCCCAAACTCCGCTCTGGGCTACTTCGCCCTTGCCATCAGCCTTTGGGAACAGGATGCGGTCGAGGCGGCCATGACGGCGTACGCAACAGCGCTTGACCTGGACCGTGTCCGTTTCTTTCAACTGTATGCGGACTTGTTGGACGGGCTCTACGTCGGGAGCGCGGCGAGTGCGGCGGGTGCGGCGCTCGCGCGTCTGGATAAACTGGGCGCCTGGGTGCCCGAAGTGCTTCGCATGCGGGCGGGCGGCTCCCGGTTCGCCGCGGAATTGCAGGGCGCGCGCTGGAACCGCGTCCCCCGTGAGTAGACGCGCCGGGCCACCGGGATACCTTCGTCACGTCGCCGTAACGCACTTCGGCCCCGCTCGGCACCGAACCTCCATCCCCACAGTTTGCAGTCTCGTGCAAAGGGCATACAGCCTCGAACGAGGCAGCCCGGCCGCCTGCGACGTCATCCGGACTCTGGACGGCACTTGCCGCTTCCCGCTATACTTGGCGCAATTCGACGCGTCTTATCGGCGCTGCCGGCGGATGAGGGCGGCGCCTGGGAGAAAGCCGCCTCATGGCTTTGGCGGACATCCAAGCGGACCCGGCGGCGGTGCGCCCTCGAGCCGGCGGCAGACGTTGTCTCCGAGAGGCGTTTGTAGTGCTGGCCATCGTTCTCCTGGCGGTCGCACTGCGCTTCTACCGCCTCGACGAACAGTCGTTGTGGCTCGATGAGTTCCTGGCCTTCCGGCATCTGCAAGCCCCCGGCCTCGGCGCGCACATCACCCTGCTCGGCACCGTGGCGCCTGAGCAGATGGGCTCGCCGTTGTATTACATCCTTCAGTACTATTCGGCCCGCGCCGTCGGATTCTCCCCGGAGAGACTGCGGCTTTTACCCGTCGTGATCTCGCTCGCCGCCATACCGCTGCTCTACGGGCTCACGCGGCGCCTTGCCGGGAGGAAGGCGGCTCGCATCGCCGCCCTGTGCCTTGCCCTGTCGCCTCAGCACATCTGGCATGCGCAGGAACTGCGCACTTACGAACTCGTCTTACTCCTGGCCACCATATCCGTCTGGACTTTCCTGCGTGCCTATGGGGAAAACCGACGCATATGGTGGTTGGCCAATCTAACGGCGAACACGCTCCTGGCCTGGTCGCACCTCTTCTCCGTCCTTCTAATCCTCATCGAGGGGCTTTTCTTGCTGATTTTCTCCCGGCGCTCCCCGCGGCGCCTGGCGGGATGGAGCGCAGCCCAATTGCTGCTCCTGACGCCGTGGGCCGTCTGGATGCTTGGCATACCCTATACGCACTATTTCTACTCGCCGGGGCTGAGCGCGTGGGAGATCTTCTGCAATATCGCCGGCGGCGACATCGTCCGTTACCACAGCGATATCCTCCCCGCCTGGAAGACCCATCCTGCGGGCGCCGCAACTGCCCGGTTTCCCGCCCTGATACCGTGGGGCCGTTGGCTCGATCCGCTGTTGCTCGCCTTGTTCACGGGCGCGGTCGCCTGGTCCCTCGTGCGGTTGGCGGGTAACCTGCTGAAGGACCGGAAAGGCCTTCCGAAGACCGCGACACACATGACCGCCCCTTTGCACGACCCCGCGGACGACGTGAGCGCCCGCACAACGGCCCGGCAGGAACGCGAGTCTCTGACGTTCCTGTTCCTGCTGTTAGCGTTGCCGGGACTTCTGCTCGCCGCCTTTGAGGTCTTGCTGCATCGTGTGGCCATGTGCCCCATGTACTCGATGTACAATCAGATAGCCTTGTACACTATGGTGGGCGCGGGTTTGACGGCTCTGCCCGCAGCGGCCCGGAAGTGCGGCATCCTGCTGCTGCTGGGCCTGTACGCGTACCAGCTGCTGGTGTTTCTGCCCGAAGTGACCCGCACCAACTGGAAGGCAGCCGCGGCAAGTATTCGCGAGCAGTGGGGGCCGGACGACCAAGTTCTTCATTTCGAACTGCTCTGGCCCGAAGACGAACTACGGCACTATCTCGCGTCTCCGTCGCGTTTCACCAAGGTCCGCACCTTTCAGGCCGCCTGCGACGACTGTGTGCGACTGCTTGAGGCGCCCGTCGCGAATCCGGACCCCGGTCGCAAACGCGTTTGGGTCGTCTTCGCGCGCACCTTCCTGCAATGGATCTTCCCCACCTTCAACCCTGTCGCCTCGCTGAAGCAGTCCCTGGAGCAAAGGGGTCTGACAGCCACCTTCGAGGAGTTTCCCGGACATTACAACGTCGTGATATGCCGCGTGGAAAGAGGCAAGGCCGAACCGCGCGGCTTGGGGCTGCCCGTGCCCGAGTTGACCCCGGGCGGGTATCCCTGGCTCTCGCCGCTACGGCCGATTGACTACCCGGCGGTATTGAGGGAGCTGGGTTTCAAAGACCTTGACGTCGCTCGGCAAGAGGGACTGACCCAAGCCTTGCGGGAATCGCTGGACCACTGGCCTCTCGACCTATTTCCACTGAGTTCGAAGTTCTGCTACCTCGCGCCCGTGATGGACCTCGCCCGGCGCGGGCATACCGGCCTTGCGATAGCGTTGGCCCGGCGGGCCGAAACGGAATACCCCGATTTTGGCCTCCTGCAAGTTGCCCTCGCCGCCGTCTCCTTGACGAGGCAAGATATTCCGGCGGCCCAGGCAATGCTCACGCGCGCCGCGGAAATGCACCGCGGGCTCGGCCCTGTCCTTGCACCGCTCATAAACGCGCTGACCCGCACCCGTGATCCGGAGACCCTTTGCGGCCACATTCGAAGACTGGACCAGATGGGCGTGTTCTTCGCTCCCGCACTGCACGACGCCTGCTGCCGTCCCCGGGAATGAACGCCGCCGCGCCAACCGGCGTACAAACCATCCGCGCGCAATTCCTGCCAAACTTCTGAAATGCAACCGGTACTTGATTCGTTCCCGTGGTTGCGGCACAGTTCACTGCGTGGGTTCTGTCGTGCTCTCGACAATCAAACGTCCCGCTGGACGCCCGGGGCGGTTTGCGGATAAGCGTGTGCTCAGCGACCGTGGCCAAGTCCAATCTTCGGAGCGGCAATATGGCGACACCAAATGGTTTCCTCCTGCAGTGCGTGTGCGCGGCTGTTCTTTTCGCGGAGGTCGGCTCAGTCGCGGCCGCCGGCCCCTCCGCGGAGGCCGTTCTTCCAGAAGGCGATGCGCCGCCCGCGCTGGTTTGCGGCCATTTCCCCGACCGCGTGCACGCGTTTGTCTGGCGTAATTGGGGCGCGGCCGAGCCAGCCAGGCTGGCGCAAATCCTGGGCGTGTCCGTGCAGGAGGTCGCGGGAATGGCGGAGGCCATGGGACTGCCCGCCGATGCTCCCGTTTCTCCGGAAATGGAAAGACGCGGCTATGCCACGCTGATTCGCCGCAATTGGCATCTCCTGCCCTACGATCAGCTCCTGGAATTGCTCGATATGACGCCGGAACGGCTGGCCTTCACGCTGCGGGAGGAGGATTTTCTGTGGATCAAGCTGGGCCGCTTGAAACCACGGTGCGAACCGCTCCGGTATGTGCCGCCCGATGAAGATGCAAGACACCGTGCGTCCGATATTCGACGCGTTGTCGAGGAAGTGTTCGGCGACGAGCTCCGGCGGCCGGCCGAGCCGCGTTTTCGCTTTGTACAGCAACTTGGCAGCCCGCTTCCCCACGTCACGCCGCCCGCGTCCGGAGAAGACGATTCCCGCACGCAGCGGCTTGTGTACTCCTATGTGGCCCTATATGGCGACCCGCTGCTGCAACCGGAGCTGAACCCCTACCCGGACGGATTGCTGCAGCGCCTGGCCTCCGTCGGGATCAACGGGGTGTGGCTGCAAGTGCTGCTGCGCGGCATGGCGCCCGGTGGCGCGGCGTTCCCCGAGTTCGGCGAGGACCATGAGCAGCGCCTGGCCAATCTTCAAGTGCTGGTCGAGCGGGCGGCCCGGCACGGAATCCGCATATACCTTTACATCAACGAACCGAGGGCCATGCCCGCGGCTTTCTTCCAGGGACGTCCCGAAATGGGCGGTGTCCGCGAAGCTGAATATACGGCCCTGTGCACCTCTCATCCGGCGGTGCGCCAATGGATGGTCGACGCGCTCGCGCATGTATTCCAACAGGTGCGCGGCCTGGGCGGGGTATACGCCATCACCGCATCGGAGAACCTGACCAATTGCGCGTCTCACGGCGATTGGCGTTCTTGCGAACATTGCAGGGGACGCAGCGATGAGGACATCATCGCGGAGGTCGTCGCCGCCATCGAAGAGGGTGTTCACCGGGGCGACAGCGCGGCACGGGTGCTCATATCGGACTGGGGCTGGAAAGGACACGGCGACGCGCCGGAAATCATCGCGCGGTTGCCCAAGTCGGTCACACTGATGTCGGTGAGCGAGTGGGGCCTCCCGATCGAGCGCGGCGGCGTCGCCAGTACGGTGGGCGAGTATTCGATTTCGGCCGTGGGGCCGGGTCCGCGAGCGGCGCGCGAGTGGAAGGCCGCACAAGAAGCCGGGCTGAAGATCGGAACGGAGATCCAGTTCAATAACACGTGCGAAATCGCGAGCCTGCCTTATCTTCCCGTAATGGACCTCGTAGCCGAACACTGTCACAATCTATGTCAGGCGGTGACGCTCGACGCCATGCTGATTGGCTGGACCATGGGAGGCTATCCCTCGCCCAATTTTCAGGTTGCGCAGCGATTGACTGGCCTGCCCTGCCGCAATCCCAGCCTCGTGTTGGATGAAATCGCGCGGGAGCGGTTCGGCCCGGAGGGTGCCCCGCATGCGCGCAAGGCCTGGTCGCTCATGAGCGAAGCCTACCGCGAGTACCCGTTTCACATCAGCGTGGTCTACACGTCCCCCGTCCAATGCGGCCCCGCAAACCCTCTTTATGCCTCCAGGACCGGCTACTCGGCAACCATGTGGGGCATTCCCTACGACGACGTGGACGGGTGGCGCGGCCCCTATCCCGCGGAGGTGTTCGCGGCGCAATTCGAGAAGGTCGCCGAGGGCTGGCAACCCGGCATTGCCGAGCTGCAAGCGGCCGTGGATAAGGCCCCCCCGCAACAGCGAGGCGAAGCTCAGGCAGACCTCCGCCTCGCCCGCGCGGCGGCCATCCACTTCCAGTCCGTGGCCAACCAGACCCATTTCACACTGGCGCGCGATGCGTTGGCCAGCCTCTCGAACGCGTCCGGCGGGCCGGACACGTCCCAGGAACGCGACCGATTGCGCGCGGAGATCAAACGGCGCCTGGAATCGGAGATCGATCTGGCCCGCGAGTTGTTCACGCTGACGCGGGAAGATTCGCGTATTGGCTTTGAACCGTCATGCCAATACTTCTACCTTCCCCTGGACCTCGTGGAAAAGGTGATCAACTGCCGCTGGCTCCTGGAACGCCTGGAAAGTTAGATTGCGCGGTCCTCTTGCCGCCTTCCGCACTCGTTTCAGGGCGATTTCACGAGCACCACGCGCTCGACCCAAATCGCGTTCCCGGCTTCCGCCTTGCCGTGGGGGAATCCCGGCCCTTCAAACTTGATGCGCGCCCAGATTTCGAATGTCTGGTCCGCTTGTTCGGGGTCCGCCGCACTGCCAACGTCCACCTGAATGATCCAACTCCAGAAGAAATAAACATAGCAGGACGGCCCCACAGGGAACGTGCCCAGCTTGTACCAGTGATACCCGGGGCCGGGCACGTCTTCCGGCTTGATGGACACCGCCCCAACACCCCGCTTGCTCACAGCATCGTACAGACCCCAGGGCATGGGCAGCGCATACCGTTCCATGTCCGTGCTGGAAAGCGCCAGCCGGTTGGCGACGCCCGATTCCGCTTCCGCGTCCCGGACACGCTTTACCTCGTCATTCCAGTTGCGTGATGCCTGGGCCGTGAAATCGAAGACGCGTCCCGGCGGCAGAGCGCGGAACTTCTCCGGAATGCTCACGAAAACGGGGCGCGCAAGCAGCGGCTCCAACTCCGCGCCAATTTCGGCGAGGGCGTCTGGCCGGCCCCCTTCCGGGATGCGAAAGGCCACCTGCGCACTCCAGGTGTCTTTGCATCGGACGGCAATCGTGTCGCGGTCCAGCGGCATTTCCTCCGGCGCGCCGCCGCCGCGCACCCACTGAGAGAACAACGCCGGAAACAAGACGATGGTCGCGCGGTCCAACGGTAGCCGGGCGAATCGCACGCGGCGCAGCAGCACGGCGTCGCCCGCCACGACTTCTTCCGCCCGGTCAAACAGGGCATGCGCCTCGCGCACGAACGGCAGGTCAAGATAGCGGTATTGCACCGGGGACGCGCCCATGCTCAAATAGCTTGTCTTCGCCTGCGACGCCTGCTCGAGCCGCGCCAGATATTCCCGGATCACGCCGCCCGCAGGCCCGTAGAAACCATCCGTAAACGTCCGCACGAGCGCATCATAATCCTGATACGGATCTTCGAGCGTCTTCATCATCATCCAAACCTTGAAATCCCGCATGTCAGCAAGTATGGGGTACTCGTGTTCGGTGAAGACGCCTTCCACATGATGTTCGGCATAGAAGCGGTAGTCCGGCGCATACGTGTGCGCCGTCGGCATAGGCAGGCCATAGTGCGGCCCATACGTCACGGCATAGTCCCATATCCGCAGGTTTTTCGCGATTTCCGCCCAGCGCAGCAGGTGATCGTGAAATTCCTGGTTGGCTGGGTCCGTGACCGGTCTCGTGAAATTGCTTCCCGTATCGCAGAGACGAATGATGACGTTGTCGCGCGGACGTATGGACTTGGGTGGTTTCTGCGTCATCATGTAGGCGAGCGTGTCAATATAGACGTCGGGATACTCCTGGCCGACCGCGTCCGCCAGGTAGTTCACGAAATCCAGCAGCGGGCCAGCCTCCGATTCCTCCGCCAGCGCAATCGCCTGACAATTCTCGCACTCGCACATGCCGCCCCAATCGTTCTGCGAGACGTCGAACACGACAGGCGGCGGCTCGTTCCTCTGCCGCGCCGCGGCCCGGGACTCTTCAATATACGTTCTCAGCCTGTCAACAAAATACACCCGCAACCCGGTATCCGTCAGGCACAGTTGTTTCTGGTCCGCGTCGCGCCGGCCGTCTACGAGCGAAAACCATTCCGGATGCGTGGCGAAATACGTGTCCGGCGGGACGTACATGTAGAACGTATGCACATGATACGGCGGCCCGTAGTCCAAGTCGCCGCCATATGCGCCCGAAATGCCCGAGTCGCCGTCGCGGTTCAGGCGGTTCCGCGCGGCAAACCGGCCGTCGTCGTTGGAATAGAGAGTATAGATATCGCGATATCGAATCACAGGCGCCCCCGCGCGGTCGATTGCGTCCAGACGCAGAGTGGACTGCCGCGGCACGGTCTCCTCATAAGCGTTCCACCAATGCACGCCGATGACGTCCTCCAGGAACCGGTACACGGCATACAACGTGCCGCGCGGCCGCCCGCCCGTGATCACGAGGTCTTCCCCCGCGGTTCGCATGAGCCATTGTTCAGACCCGAATGATGCAGCATCGATACCCAGGGCCTTGCAGAACTGCGTTGGTCCCACGAAAATGCGCGTTCCTCGCGCCGCAGCCTGCGATTCCGCAACGACGTTGAATGTGCCGCCGGTCACCGCGCCCAGATATGCGGCGAGTTCCTTCGCCGCGGTCTGCTCCGCCGGTTCCGGCGCGTCACAGACCACGATCACCGCTGCAGCCTGACCGCCGTCCGCCAGCGTGAGCGCCCCCGCAGGCAGAGCGGCGACCGTGAAAAGAATCGTCAAGGCTCGCCAAAGTACCCCTGCGCCGGGCGCCTGCATGCGCGCGGCCATTCCATTCGTTGTACGGTAACCGGTGCGTCCTTTCGCGCTCATCTACGGACTCCTTCTTGCATGTTTCAACCGCAGCCTCCGCGCCACCATACCGCTGGATTCTAATACTAAGCGCACAGCGGCTGCCTGACGCAGGATTTGGGCACGAGCCCTCTCCCGTTGGAGGGTTCAGAGCGAGCAGAGACGACGACATCGGGAGCCATTCGGCAGGCTGCGAGTGACCAAACCAGAACCGAAACCGAAATAAGTTCCGATGTTCTGCTCCCATCTTAGCGCAATTGAGCGCGCGAAGGTCGAATTGTTGCATGCACACGGATGGGGCGCCATGGCGATTAGCCGGGAAATCGGGCGGCAGATGACCGGCAAAAGCGCCAAGGTTGACCTCGCGAGACTGCGCGGCGTGTTCGCCGCGAACTTCCTGGACGAGGACGAGAAGGCATCCAGCCTGCTGGCCGATGGAAAGAGTGGCGTCCGCAAGACCTTGGCGAGGCCGACGCCGGAAAACGCTGACGATTCTGAATCCGCCGGGACGCAACAGGACAAGGGTGACGCCGTGCAGAGGAGCGGCTTGTTGCCCGTTTCGGGACCGGTGAAGTAGAGTAGAACTTGAGCGATGTGGTCCGCTGCAACGTTGGAGCGGGAACACCCCGGCCGGCTCGTCTCGCTTTCGGGATGCAGCACAATCCGCGACGTGCCGGCGCTGTCCTTGACAGCGGCGGAGTGCAGCCCCGCGACAGTCAACTCGTTGGAGAGACACAGCGTGCGCAGGAGCGCGGACGCAGCCTTATCAGCCGGTTACGGAAGGGGAGCCGCGGGTATTCCGTGCCCTTCGGTGCCATGCAGGAATAGCAATGGACTGCACGCGGCGGCTCCCAGCGGAGGCAGATGGTCTGATGCAACGACGCAAGTTCCTGTCTATTCTGGGCGCAAGCGCCGCGGGCGCGCTGCTGCGCGGGCGCGCCGCCGCGGCGGAACACCGGCCCAACATCCTCTGGATCACCTGCGAGGACATGGGGCCGCATCTGGGCTGTTTTGGCGACGCATACGCTTGTTCGCCGAACCTGGACGCGCTGGCGGCGGCGGGCGTCCGGTATACAAGCGCGTTCTCGAATGCGCCCGTGTGCGCGCCCGCGCGGTCGTGCCTGATCACGGGCATGTACCCGTCCGCGCTGGGCAGCCACCACATGCGCTCGAAGATCGCGCTGCCCGAGGGCGTCCGCTGCTTCACGGAATACCTGCGCGACGCGGGCTATTACTGTTCGAATAATCAAAAGACGGACTACAACTTCCCCGTTCCCAAAAACGCGTGGGACGAATCGAGTGCGAAGGCCCATTGGCGCAACCGCGCGCCCGGCCAGCCGTTCTTCTCCGTGTTCAATCTTACGATCACGCACGAAAGCCAGATCAGGCATTCGGACGAAACGCACGAACGGCAAACGCGGGATTTTACGCCGGAAATGCGCCACGACCCCGCGCGCGCGCCCGTGCCGCCGTTCCATCCGGACACGCCCGTCGTGCGCCGCGACTGGGCGCGCTACTACGACAACATCACGACGATGGACCAGCAGGCGGGCGCCATTCTGCGCGAATTGGAGCAGGACGGCCTTGCCGAAGACACGATCGTGTTTTTCTTTTCCGACCACGGCGCGGGCATGACGCGCTGCAAGCGGTGGCCCTACGATTCCGGGCTGCACGTGCCGCTGATTGTCCGTTTTCCGGGCCGCCATGCATCCCTTGCGCCCGCGCCGCCGGGCACCGCAACCGGCCGCCTGATAACCTTCCCGGATTTCGGGCCGACGGTGCTCAGTCTCGCGGGCGTGGACGTTCCACCGCATGTGCAGGGCGCGCCGTTCCTGGGCGCGCAAGCGGGCGCGCCGCGCGAATACGTGTACGCGATCCGGGACCGCATGGACGAGCGCTACGACATGATGCGCGCGGTGCGCGACAAGCGGTTCAAGTACATCCGGCAATTCATGCCTTTCCTGCCCTGCGCGCAGGTGAACCTGTACGGCGAGCAGATGCCCACGATGCAGGAATGGCGCCGTCTCGCCGCGGAAAACAAACTCAGCGGGGCGCCGGCCCTGTTCATGCGCCCGGCGAAGCCGTTCGAGGAGCTGTACGACACGGGAAACGACCCCTTCGAGGTCAACAACCTCGCGGACGCGCCCGAACACCGCGAAACGCTCGAACGAATGCGCGCGCGGCTCGATGAGTGGCTGCTGGAGACGCGCGACCTGGGGTTCCTCCCGGAATCCGAGATGCACATCCGCGCCGCGGGCCGGCCTTTTCGCGAACTGGGTCTCGACGAGACGGAATTCGCATTGCCGCGCATCCTCGAAACCGCGCAACTGCCCCTGCGCGGGCCGGACGCCGCCCCGGAGCTGGTCGCGCGTCTGGATGACGCCGACAGCGCCGTCCGCTATTGGGCGGTCCTCGGCCTGACCGCGCTCGGCGCGAACACGGAAGAGGTTCGCGCGCGCCTGAACGCGCTGCTGGCCGATGCGTGCCCGTGCGTGCGCATTGCCGCGTGCGACGCGCTGCGTCACTTCGGGGATGCGTCCGCCGCCGTGCCCGCGCTGGCCGCGGCACTCGACAGCGACAACGAGTGGGTGCGCCTGCACGCGATGAACGTCTTGGACCGGACGCCCGATTTGCCCGCGCCCGCTCGCGAGGCCATGGCGGCCCGCAGCGAGGATTCCAACGAGTACGTCCGGCGCGTCGCGACGCACAAGCTCGAATAACGAGGGCTTCCTGGTTGTATTGTCCCGCGGAAACACAACCCGAGGTTATCCATGCGGCTTGTAACCATCGCTGCCTGCGCGCTGCCGCACGACGCCGACCTCGCGCGTCATGCGCTGGAAGGTCACGGCATTCGCGTGTATGTAGGAGATGCCTTCTTGCCCGCGGTCAATCCCATCTATAGCCGCGCGGCAGGCGGCATCAAACTGCAGGTGGCGGAAGAAGACGTCGAATGCGCCGTAGAGGTCCTTGGCCTTTGCAGGCCGGAACAGCGCTGTGGTCAGAAAGACGCATCCCTGACCTGTCCGCGCTGCGGCGGGAACAATACGCGCCGCATCCTATGGCCCGTCATTCTGGCTTTCTTCGTGACGCTCGGGTTCCTGCTTCCGTTCTTCTGGCGGCGGATTTCCGTGCGGTGCGTCGATTGCGACACGAAATGGCGCCCATAGCCGTCTGCGAGGCGACGCGCCCAATCCCTCTTACGGGTTCGTGCCCCAGATGTCCATGTCGCGGAACAGGCTGCGTCCGGGAAGACTCGCCAGATGCACGACGGTCGCGGCGATGTCCGCCGCGTGGAGGTACAGTCCCGGCCCTTCTTTAGGCCCCGTGTCTTCGCCCGTGTCGACGCTGCTCGGATTGAGCACCATGACGCGGATGTTGTGCTTGCGCACTTCGTAGAGGAGCGACTGGGAGAAACCCTGGAGCCCGAATTTGCTCGCGGCGTAGGCGCTGCAGCCGGGATCGCCCTTCTTGCCGCTCATGGAACCGATAATGAAGATATCGCCGCGCTTTCTTTCAATCATTCCCGGCAGAAACGCCTGCGTCGTGAGGAATACGCCGGTGAGGTTCGTGGCGATCACGCCGTTCCAGACTTCAAGCGGCATATCCACGACGTTGCCGCCCTGGAACACGCCCGCATTGTTCACCAGGATGTCCGGCGCGCCCAAGTCGCGCACGACGGCTTCGGCCAGGATACGGATGGCATCGGGGTTCCGCTGGTCGCACACGCAGGGCCGGCACCGCGCGCCGATCTCGCGCGCGCCGGCCTCCAACGTGCGCATTTCACGGCCAGTAATCGCCACGTTCGCGCCCGCCGCGTGCAGCGCCCGCGCGATGTGCTTGCCGATGCCGCGGCTGCCGCCGGTAACAACCGCGACCTTTCCTTTCAAGGGTGTCAGCGGCATTTTCTCTCTTCCTCCCGGTGCCGGCGCCCTCTTACGCCCCATCGGTTTGGTGCTGCAAGAGAAACCGTTCCAGCGTATCCGCGAATTCCTCGCGCATCATCGCGTTCATGTGCGTTGCCCCGTCGATCACGACCACCTCGATACCT